>JABGOQ010000046.1 GCA_018645405.1 Anaerolineae bacterium
TTACCTGTCGATCAACCTATTCATTTGTTAAACTGTCTGGTGGCTAGTTCTTTTTTGTACCTTTCTTATAATCTATTATAGGAAAGGTACAAAAAAGTGTAGAAGATCAGTGATTGTAAATTAGATAATTTTACCCTGAAGGGCATTTGTGCAAGGAGCATATTAGGAATTGCTGTAGATGATGCGGAAATGAGTTTGCCTAGTTGTAAAGTCCTGCGACAAAATCTTCTTAATTTTATCGTTTATGTAGTATTATTTATATGCTATGAAAGAAGATTTTGTACAAGGAAATGAGTATTACGAAAGTATTTACTTCTCATCGCCTATAGGAATTGAGTTATTCGATGAGAAGGGGTTATTGATTCATGCCAACCCAGCTTGTTTGGATATTTTCGGAATTTTCAGATTTGAAATATGTACTTGGATTTGATCTTTTTGCTGATCCGAACCTCCCGTTGGATACCAGACAAAAATTACAACGCGGTGAAACGATAAACATTGTGAACAAATTTAGTTTTGATCTGGTCAAGGAGGCAAAACTTTATCCCACATCTAAAAGCGGGGAAATAGACCTGGATATAATGATCACAGCGTTAAAGAGTGGTGACCAAAGTATTATATCGGGGTATCTCGTACAGGTGCAGGATATTACGGAGCGGGTTCGTGCAAAGGAAACGCTTGAAGCGTACCAACGCAAACTTGAGGATATTGTCTACCAGCGCACCCAGGCATTAGAGCGGTCAAATGAGCAACTTCATCAAGAACTGACGAAAAGAGAAAAGCTCACGGTAGTAGAGCGCGACCAACGGACGCTGGCAGAAGCCTTACGAGATATGGTGATCGCACTCAGCAGTAGCCTGCATTTGGATGAGGTCTTGTCTCATGTTTTGTCTAATATTGGACGCGTTGTCCCATATGATGCAGTCATCATTCTTTTGATCGAGGATGGGCATCTTCGCTCTATGCGTTATCAAGGGTTTTCAGAAGACGAAACCAAAGAATTTGTAAGAGAGGGCAAGATTCCACTGGATGAATATCCCAACCTGCTTCAAGCCAAGCAGAAAAAAGTGCTTGTGTTAATCTCTGATACACATACCTACCCTGGGTGGGTTTTCAATCCTGAAACTAAATGGATGGCATCGAATATCACAACGCCCATTCTCAGTAAAGAAAATGTAATCGGCTTTATTAATGTTTATAGCCGCGAGAGCGGATATTACAGTGAGGAGCATATTGAGCCGCTAAAAACATTTGCCAGACATACATCCATAGCAATCAGCAATGCTCGCCTTTATAAGAGCATACAGAATCTTGCCATTGAGGATGAATTAACGGGGCTATATAATCGGCGCGGATTATACGAGTGGGGTATTCGAGAAGTGAGCCGCGTGCAACGCTTCAAGCGTCCGCTTTCTGCTATTTTTGTAGATATAGATCACTTCAAACAATTCAATGATCAATATAGTTATGCCGTTGGTGATATGGTGCTCACCTATCTGGCAAAATATATGCGCTCTCAAATGCGAGATGTGGATCTGGTTGCTCGCTATGGGGGTGAAGAGTTTGTGATTTTGCTCCCTGAAATTCCCCTGAACGAAGCCGTGGAAGTTGCTGAACGTCTACGTCGTGGCATTGCAAAAACAAAAATGCGTGCTGGTAAAACCGACCTATACATCACGATAAGTTTGGGCGTAGCTCCACTGCTTGCTCAACCCGGGTTTACAAATGCCCTATCAGGAAAAGAACGTTCCCTCCTTAGCAATTTGATCGAGCAGGCGGGGAAAAAACTGCACGAAGCCAAAGAAGGTGGCCGAAATCGGGTGGCTTTTTAATTTTGTGTTGGGAGTGTGGATGAAGTCGGTTTTGGGGAGTATGGGGGTTGGGAGTTGTTATTTGGGAATCGGGAATTGGGCGTTGGGGCGACCCTTTTGGGTTGAATATAGAGAGTTTATTTTATCTGGCATTTTGGTTAGAAGAGATGTCTTTGTGGCTATCTCCGCACGGCGGTAAACCGACCGTGCTAGAAGCCAAAGCCGACTAAAGTCGACTCTATTTAAAATAATCTGCTAGGCCTTCTATCTCTTCATTGTCAATTATTACTTTATCGTCAAAATAAAAAATATAGTTTTTTACTTCATTTAAACGCAATACTTTTGCATAACTTCCTTGTGGCTTTGGAGGAATATTACCGGTGTGTGCGATAATGCTTCTCGTTTTTATTTTTGTTTGCTTATAGCATAAATAGGCAGCCCATTTTACTTGGTCGTATGGGTCGTGATAATCATTTGATGCAATGAAAGTTTTACTCCAATTTTTGACTTCTACTACAAAAATCCCTGCTGGAGAAATGACCATTGTATCAACTTGAGCACTTCTTCTCCACTTGTCATCGAAACGCATTGATTTTCCTAGATCGAGAAAAACATCATTGAGAATATAATAGTTTTGGGGTAAAGATGTTAAGTTTTCAATTAATTCTATCTCAGCAATCGCTCCAAATAAATCGGGAGTTTTTTGTATATGCTGCAGTGATTTGATATTATGTTCCGTCTTTCTTACCTTACCTACTATATCAAATTTGGCTTTCTCGTGCTGCTTTTCCAAATCATTCTGCTTTATATCCCATTCTGTTTTAAGGTTTTCAAAATACTCATTAGCTTTCTTTTTCAACGCTTTTATTTTTCCTTTTATTATAAAAATCGGATATTTTCGCTTAAGTTTTTTAAAGAAAGTTGTTGGTTCTTGAAGATACTCAATTTCTAGGGATAAAGTTTTCAGTTTTTCGATAATTTTTTCTTTATTCGAACGAATAACCTCTTGATAACTTTTGCTTAGGTCATTTTTCTTGTTTGTAAAAGCCTGATCTTCTTTTTCCAGAAGTTGAGTTTCCATTTCTTTTTCAATCTCGAGCTTCTCTTTTTCATCATCAAGAATTCTTTTTATATCTGAAATATCATCTAGTTTAAACCCCATCATGTTCATCTTACGACAAATAGAATCCCATGCTCCACTTTTTCCTATAAATTGCGCCATATTAGCCCCAATCCCCAATTCCCGATTCTCAATTACCCAATCCCTAGCTTTCCACCCTGAACTGCAAACAATAATGATGGAAAGTATTACTCACCCACGCGTTCCCCATCCCATAAGGCGCAAGGCGTTGATTATCCTGCATCCAGATTTTCTCATCCTTCAGCGTATAAACCTTCCCCAACTCGCGCCCAATATCCCATGCCAGCGGGTAAATCTTCCCGCCCTTCTTCACATTTTTCACGATAATCGTCAGATACGCCCGCTCCCTCATCAGCGGTTTTAGCCCCGCATAAATCCCGACCAGCTTCTCCAGAAACTCCTCGTAATCGTGCATATTCCCCACATCGTTCGGGTCTTCCGAGTAGACCACATCCAACTCGGATTCATCCCGACGTTTCTTCTGCGTCGCCGATCCGCGCGCGTGGAGCATATCCCAGTAGGGCGGGGATGTGATCAGGTAGTCGATTTCCGGGATGTCGAAACTCGCCGCCTTCGCTGCATCTCCGTTGATGATCTTCGCGGTCAAACGTGAGTTTTGGCCTGCTTCCGCTAAATCGGATTTTTCTTCGGCAATAACATCTTTTGCAATCTGCGCGTATTTGGGATTCAACTCGATTCCATACGAATGTCTTCCACTCCGCAACGCGGCGACGAGTGTGGAACCAGTCCCCGCCATAGGGTCTAGCACAGTTGCACCTTCTTTGGTGAAAAACTCGATGAATTCCTGCACCAGCGTCTCAGGGTATTTGGCGGGATGCGTCAAAACGCCCTTCTTCCTCCGCGGTGGGTTGTGGATGAACCAGGATTTCTGAAATTTCAGCCAAGTCTTGTTGTCGAGGTCGTTCATGCGGTTTTTGTAGGCCATAGTTTGGGGTCTCTTTTATTTTTTAACACGAATTACGCGAATGGGCGAATTACACGAATAAAAACTTAGCCCCCTCTCCCAAAGGGAGAGGGCTAGGGTGAGGGCAGAGCTAAAAGTCTACCCATCTATCTTCTTGATGTCATTGCGAGGAGGATGCTTTTTCTTGCAGAAGCATCAAGGACACGTCCGACACGGCAATCCCCTTGACTATCGAGGAGATTGCTTCGCGAAAAGATGCTCGCAATGATGGGTTACGGACTTCTCGTACTCGTTGGCACTGGCGTCTTTGTGATCGTTGGAGTCGGCGTCGGACTGACGTATCCCACTGATTGTACAACCAAATCAGAAAAGGTGACGGTCATTGCCGAATTTTCAGGAGCAGATTGCGCAAAAACACCAATTGTGCCAATCCCCAAATTCACATCTGTCGCGGTGAATTGGTGGCGACCGTTCAAGAAGAATCTCATTTCACTCCCCGCTACCCACACGCCGAGCCGAACATCGCCGGGAGAGCCGGGGGGCGCATCCCCGCTGGGGAGAGCTTCCTGGATGGGACGGGCACGAGTGACACTCATCCGTTCGAGGCGGACTGTCCCGTTGCAGGCGAGGGCGTAGCGATAGGAAGAATTATTATTTGCGCGAAAGAGCAGGCCATACGAATCCCCGCCACGGCAAAGCGCAGGATGCGCATCAATTTCGGCATAGAAATCTGTTAGCAAAGGTTCGTTGCGCAGACTGAAGATATAAATTTCTGGTTCTTTGGCGGCAATCGTGATGCGATTTCGGCTAACGCTCACACTGCCTTCATCGGAGATGGAAGTGTTCCATATAGCATCTGACTCAAAATCATCTGTGGCGAGAGTTGCGCCCAAGCCGGGCAAATAGACCGGTGTTGCGGTGGGGACTTGAACAACGCGCGGTGTTGCGGTCGATGTTGGGGGGAACCATTGGATCGTCGCGGTTGGGGCTGCGGTAGATGTTGATATAGCGGGAGCAAGCGTGGGCTGAGCCTGAGTCGGCGCACAAGCAGCTAGAGACGCGAAGATGATAACGGGCAGAATCCAGTTGGGGGCGTGTAGATGTTTAAATCTCATAAAAAACATTACCACAAAGACACGAAGAATCACAAAGTTTTTCTTTGTGAATTTTGTGCCTTTGTGGTGAAGAAACTATTTTTCGTAACGCTTACGAATATTGGGGACGAGGTATTCGCTAAAGGCGCGCTCGGCGTCGTAGGCGGGTTGCCAGCCCCAATCGCGGCGGGCGGCATCGTCGTTCATGTCGATGGGCCAAGAATCGATGATGCGCTGACGGCTGACATCGGGGTTATATGAAATCTCGGCCTCGGGGAAATGTTCTTTGACATAGCCTGCAAATTCTTCGGCACTCAGGCTAAAGGCGGTGATATTGTAGATTTGACGGGTGAGATTTTCGCGCGGGGCGTTCGCCAATTGGATGACGGATGTGACGGCATCGGGCATTGCCATGAAAGATATCGCAGCTTCTTCGCGGACAAAAGATTCGTAAGGCTTACCTTGTGCGGCGGCGTGGAGCATTTCGGGACCATAATCGCTGGTTCCACCGCTGGGAACGGTGAAAGCAGAAATTAGCCCGGGGTAGCGCACACAGCGAAAATCGAGCATGGTGGGTTCATTTTCAGCGAGTTGCTGATAGTGGTTGCTGTAATAGATGCCGAGGGTTTCGCCATAAAGTTTATTGCAGCCATACATGGTGATGGGTTTATTCCATTCCCATTCTTCGGGGCGGGGATGTGCGGCTTTGTTCTCTAACGAATCCATGCCGAAGGCGGCGACGGAACTGGGGAAGATAAAGATGACAGGATCGCGCTTCCATTCAGATTGCTCGGCGGCAAGCTGGAGCAGACGCATTGTCCCACCAACATTGACATTATGCGCCAGCATGGGAGAGTACTCCGCGCTCGTGGAGAGTAGCGCGGCGAGGTGGTAGATATGCGTGATGTCGTATTTACTGACGAGACGATCAAAAAGAGAATGGTCGAGGATATCGCCAACGATATGCTGGACTTTGGAATCCAGCTCTGCGGGCAGAGGTTTGATATCCATGCTGATAACGTGGGTATTATTTTGCTCAACGATTCTTTCAACGAGGGCCTGACCAACTTCACCAGCTGCTCCAGTGATGAGGGTTGCTTTTCTGCGCATTTTTGAATCTCCTTATGTAGGTAGGGAATAACTTTATTGTAAGGAAGATGAGGGAAAATATCCAGTGTCGAAAATACTTTTTAAACTCATGTTACGCACCCATAGTCTCTGGAATCTCTAAAGATTTGCAAGAAGCTCCCCAGCCCCTCGCTTCGCTGGGGCGTCCCCCAAGATGCTTCGCATTTAGGGGGATTGGAAAGAAATAAAGTTTTTTTAGGAGAAATCTCAAGAAAAACATCATTGCCTTACTCTCCCCTAAATTCTGCACTTAGAATTTGGGGGAGATGTCCGATAGGACAGAGGGGGCGGAAAGTAAAGCGATCTGTTTTTTGAGCAAGTGTGTGACATCAGTTTCTAAAAGTCAAAAACTGACATTAATGCAAGCCCATTCAGCTAAGGCATATAGTATAATTTTTTTGCTTTGTGAAATTTATATTTTTGCCGGAGGATAAATGACTGAAGGAAATATCCGTGTTTTGATAGCTAAACCTGGTTTAGATGGCCATGACCGAGGGGCGAAGGTCGTTGCAAGAGCCTTGCGCGATGCAGGGATGGAAGTCATCTACACTGGTTTACGTCAGACACCAGAGATGATTGCCGAAGCTGCCCTACAAGAGGACGTAGATGTTGTTGGCATCTCCATCCTTTCGGGGGCGCATATGGCACTTGTGCCGCGTATCCTGGAATTGATGAAGGCGAACGGTCAGGACGATGTAAAACTCTTTTTAGGCGGTATCATCCCAGACGAAGATATAGCCCAACTTAAAAAGATGGGCGTCAGCGGCATTTACGGACCAGGAGCCTCCACCGAAGATATTGTCGCTCAAATCCGCACCGATGTATTCAAAAGAGCTTGAGATACTT
>JABGOQ010000170.1 GCA_018645405.1 Anaerolineae bacterium
TAATTATACTAAATAGATTTTTAACACAGCGTTAAATAATGCCATTCATTGGGCAATAGTAGCTGCTCCCTGAAATCCACCTTCACCAATTAGTTGATCAAAGATGGTGTTAGCAGCATCCCAAAAGATGGCCACCGCGGTAGTAATCACGAAAAAACCAACACTAATGCACCGATGCTTTCTAATTGGTTTTGCCCAAAGAGATGTTCATCCATAGCGGGTTTATTTGATTAGTTTCCGCATCGAAGGCGAAAAAACCTTTTATGGGGAACTTCGCGTCGCAAGAGTGAAGTTTGATTTGTAATCGCTAATTAGATTGAGTTGACGCGGTAAGAAAAACCCTATACACTCTTTTTCTTCACATCACCTTATTGAGCTATGTAGCTGGTTTTACTCGACCGTTTTGGGTAAAACATCATGCTGTTGGTATAGTGTTTTTAGGAAAGATTATGGAATTTCTTACAATAACACTGATCTCGATTGGGTTGGCGATGGACGCCTTTGCTGTTTCTATTAGTGTTGGAACAGCCGGTCAAATTGCCAGCCTGCGCGGCAAAACCCGCTTGGCCTCTCACTTTGGTATTTTTCAAGCTGGGATGACAACTTTAGGCTTGTTGGTCGGGGGAACCACCGTTCAATATGTTAAAGAATATGATCATTGGATCGCCCTTGCATTGCTTAGCTATGTTGGAGTTAATCTCATCCTTTCTGGGTTGGGTAAAAACGGCAAAGCCTTTGAGCAAGACCCCTCTACAGGTCATGTTCTGGTGGTTCTTTCTTTTGCTACAAGCATTGATGCTTTTGCTGTCGGATTGAGCATTGCATTTCTCTATGTACCGATCTTATTATCTGTAATCATGATCGGCTTGGTCGCACTTCTTTTATCCGCGGTTGGATTGTTTGCGGGAAGATATCTTGGAAAAAGATTTGGAAAGAAGATGGAAATTTTGGGAGGCATAGTTTTGTTGGGAATTGGTATCAGAGTAGTTATTACGCATGTGTTTATTTAGCCTGCGCTAGGATGTTTTATATGATAAAAAAGTGGTGTCGTCAAAAAGGACAACACCACTTTTGTTTATTTAACTAATTGGAAATTATTGCAGATTTATTTCCTTAGTTTCTTTCTACATAAATCGCTTCAGCCAACTCAGCCTCGAGGGCAATTTCGGTATGCTCCACTTGCACTATTGTTACAGGTTCCTTTTGCTGGACCCACAAAGTATTGCCAGGAATAATGCCATAGGCTTGCAAATGTGCTTTTCGGTCAGCAGACAATGATGGAGCAAAACCCATAATCTGAGCAGAGGAGTTTCTGTCTATATCCGTCAGCAAGCTAATTTCAGGGGTGGTTCGTTTTGTCGGGGAAATCCTGTCATTTTTTCTAAAAAAAGATATATTCAATGCCATATTATTTTTCTCCAGATGCAAAGATCGAAATCAATCGAGATGTGAAACGTACCAAAGATGATTGTTCAATATCCACTGTTTCATAACCACAGTTAGGACAACAGCTAAGCTGACAACCCTTCTTGATCGGACATTCGGTACAGCGTAAATATGCTGAAGGGTCAAAAATAAATCCGCACATAGAGCAAGAAATTTCAGTCATTCTAACTCCACCCGAAGAAAAGCAAAGCATAGCGGAGTAGTCCACCAACAAGAAAAGCCAATCCAAAAACCAGCACAACAATACCAAGGCTGGTATGCCAACTTCGCTCTTTTTTTATGATCATGACACTGGCTACGCAGGGGATAAACAAGGTGATCGTGACCATTGAAACAATCACCTGTGCGGGACTAAGCAAGTCCTGCTGCTGCATGATGAAAAGACCTGTAGCACCAAAATCACGACGCAGGAAGCCCATTAGGAAATGAACACTGGCTTCAGGAGGCAGACCGAGCCAACCACTGACCAATGGCTTGCCCACATTTGAGATCATTGCGAGCATTGAAGTTTTATCCAGAATAAATAAAATCGCCGTCCCGACCAAAAATAGAGGAACAACTTCTTTAAGATACCACTCAAGGCGTGCCAGAGTTTTAAAAATAACATTTGAAGCAACTGGCAATCTCATCGGAGGCAATTCGACCAGTAGTTGTGTGCGTTCCCCAGGAACGAGCTTTGCAGCCAGCCAGCCAACAGCCAATAAAACCAACATTACAACACCACCCCAGATCATCGTAGCAGCCAATGAAATACTGCCCAGCATTCCCATCACGACGCCTAATTGTGCCGAGCAGGGGATCGCCAATGCCAGTAATAAGGTTACAAGAAGGCGTTCACGTTTTGTTTCGAGCACACGAGTAGTGATAGTGCCCATCGTGACACAGCCCAAGCCAAGTACCATTGGCAAGACCGCTTTCCCGTTTAGCCCAATAGCACTGAACATCCGATTACTTAATGCTGCTAATCGAGGTAAATAGCCAGAATCTTCCATAATGCCGAATGTCAGGAAAAATGTAGTTACAATCGGAAAAATCAAAGCCACAGCATAGGTCATTCCCATCGTCCATAATCCATATTCGCCAACGATAAAATCTGAAATAAAAGGAACAGGGATCGTTTTTTGAATAAACTCGGTAAACAAGGGATTCAACCACTCCCCAAACATATTCTCTTCCAGCAAGCCGACTAGAGTTCCTGCCCCGAAAATTCCCACAAACCAATACATACCATAGAGCACAGCCAGCATTATGAACACACCCCATACAGGGTGTGTTGTGAGGGTGCCTAGGCTGGCAGAAAATCCGCGCCAGTGTGAGCCAGATTCGGTTAAAACATCATCCGCCAATTCGCGAATGTAATCCAGTCGTGTATTTTGGATGATTTCACTTAAGGATAAGGATGACGATTTTTGTGCTTCAGCCAAAATTTTTTCCAGCGTATCAACCTTGCTTGAACCTGCGTGCTGAAGAAGCCACTGTTCACTCTCTTTATCATCGCTCAGCCAGAGCAAGGCCATGGCCCGTTTTGAAATTGGTGCATTCGGGATATGAAAAGAAAGCTCCGTGACCAGGTCTTCTATAACCTGAGGGTAACTAATCTTTAGATTGATCGGGGTAATGGTGCGCAACACAGAATCGATCTCTTTCACGCCCTGATTTCGAATCGCAGTGGTTGGGATGATGGGCAATCCCAATCTTTCAGCCAACTTCTGATGCTGAATGACTACGCCGCGTGTATTTGCCTCATCCATCATATTGAGCGCTAAAACCATCGGCACACCCATCTCAGCCAACTGCACGGTAAAAAGCAGAGTGCGCCGCAGGTTTTTGGCATCGCCAACCTGAACAATCGCGTTGAGGGATTCATCCAGTAGCAATTGCTCGGTGACCCGTTCATCATCCGATTTTGGTGGAAAAGCAATCACGCCAGGCGTATCCACCAAAGTAATATTGGGCTGGTCCCGCAAGGCAGAGCGGGATACTTCGACTGTAGTGCCTGGATAATTGGAAACGATAACTCGTTGACCCGTTAGCCGTTGAAAAAGAACTGACTTCCCAACATTTGGGTGTCCGACAAGGGCAATACTTCCTACACCTGCTAAAGTTGAGCCAGAATTTGTGGTGTGGCAATCCATGGTTGTTTTTCCTTATAAAAAATGATGAGGAGTACGTTGGTTACGCGGAAGAAACTGCGCAAATTAAGTTTAGAGGTGGATCTGGAAAGCATCCAAAAAATCATCCGGGTTAATACGCCAGCAACCAATAACATAGCGACGCCTTCAAAAATTTCTTCAGCACGACCTTCGAACTTCATGCCAAGCAAATTTAAAGCAATTACCGCTATAGCACTGATTAGAGCGGCAATACCAGCCCCTAGCCAAACGGTTTTATTCAGCTCAGTTCGCTTGAGTTTAAGTAAAACGCCCAATACGATACCTATGATCAGGGCTGCTTCAAGCCCTTCACGTAACGATAAAAGAAAACTAGCTAACATTTCTATGCCGATAAAAGGACTTTTTTCTCCTTTTTATTTCTTTGGAGCCAATATCCAAAGAGTGAGAAGGTCAGGATATATTGCAGAATGAATTGGATCCATTCTGGTTTTGAGTACCAGCCGACCGTGACATATAGGGGCAACCCGACAAGGCCTTCTTTGTGATAGAAGATCGTTTCTGATAAGTTAAAGGCCTTTGTAAAGATTGCGTTCTCTGAAGCGATTATCCCCAGATCTTTGGCCGCTGAAAGCCCCTCATGTACGCTGTATCCCAAAAGGAATCCTGCTTGTAAAACCAAATAGGCGAGCGTGAGGTTAAAAATAGTTTGGAGTTTGATCTTGACAAGGGAGTGATAGAGTGCCACGGTTAAAACAATGGATAGAACCAACCCAGTAATTACAGATACGTTCGTGTATTTCCCTGCAAATTGGAAAAGAACAATTTCTGCACCTTCACGTGCAACCATAAATGTTGCAAGCCAGAAAATGCCTTTCGGTGATAAATTAAGCTCGGCTTGGTTTTCAATATGTTTTTTGATCTCTGAACCATGATTAATCATCCAGATAATGAAAGTGATGATTAAAACGACTGCGATCAGGCTTGCAATGCTTTCCCATAATTTGGCAGTTGCACCCAATCCACCAATGCTGGCAGAAATGGCTTTTAGGGCAATGCCAAAAAGAAACGATCCAGCTATACCGGCATATAAGCCCTTCCAAAGATTTTTCTTGAAATGTTCATTTTTTGTCTTCTCAAGAAACTTGAGCAGGATCATAATAATAAGAAAAGCTTCCAGACCTTCGCGAAAGGCCATGATTAAACCAGGCACAAATATTTCCATTTTTTTACTCCTTACTAATAAAGTTTGGGTAGTTCTCTTTCTTGCTTGCCCAATTTGAGTATGTTAAAATGGCGTTAGCCATTTCTTATTCTAAAAGTTAGTATATGTTAACTTTCATTATTAATCCAGAGTAACTATTGACACAAGCCTAAGGTGATTTATGTCACATCCTATAGAAATTGATGAAATAGCACGCCCCACACACACGATAGAAGATTATTTAATGACCATGCATGTCATGGAGAGAGATTTCGGAGAGATCGTTGCTGCGCGTTTGGCAGAGATGATGGAGGTAGCACCCGCGACCGTAACCATGACATTGAGACGTATGGAGCGAGATGAATGGATATCGGGCCAAAGCCGCAGAGAAATTCACCTCACTAAAACGGGGCGGGAAGCAGCCCATTCAGTAATTCGTCGGCACATGCTCATTGAATGGTTGCTTGTGAAAGTCTTCAAAATGCCGATTTTTGAAACACATGATGAAGCGCATCATATTGAACATGCCATCTCCCCAAAACTCGAAGAGCGTATGCATGAGATCTTAGATGATCCAAAATTATGTCCACATGGCAACCCTTTCCCTGGACATGAGACGCTGACCAAAGATTGGGTTCCGTTAACTGAGGTACCTATTGGGGTAGAAATTACTATCCGCAGGATCCATGAATTTGCCGAAGATAATCAGGATCTGCTTGATTTCCTTGGCAAAAACAAGGTAGAGCCTGGTAAAAAAGCGCAAGTAAAAGAAAATTTGCCTTTCAACGAAACTTTGGCCATTAATATCAACGGTAAGAGCGTCACGCTTGGCTTTGCAGCGGCCAAATATATTTTTGTAGACCTGCCCACTTCATGATTACACAAGAGTAGTACACGCGTATTGCACGTTCTCTGCCCATCTTGCATCAGGCAGATGCGCGCTTGGTTGATGAGTTTCAGGGGCGGCTTTT
Organism: Anaerolineae bacterium; assembly: GCA_018645405.1. Lineage (GTDB taxonomy): Bacteria > Chloroflexota > Anaerolineae > Anaerolineales > Villigracilaceae > Desulfolinea. The sequence goes on from JABGOQ010000170.1 coordinate 5,733, forward strand.
CTGGCAAAAATCTCAGCGGGGAAAGATGTTTTCGTTGAAGGTGATCGCGCCAATGCAATCGCTTTGCTGATTTCTGGAATTGTGCGGGTTTATAAAATTGGTGAAACGGGACAAGAAATCACGTTATACCGATTCGGATTGGGGCAATCTTGTATTTTAACCGCGAATGCCATTCTTAGCAGAAATCCTTCCCAGCCATTGCGACAGTTGAGGAAGATGCCGAAGCTGTGATGATTCCTGTCGATGTTTTTCGCAACTGGAAAGTTGCTGAATTTATCGCTAGTGCAAAACTGGGTTATCGGTCCAATATTGATGATCGTATTGGCGATTATTTTTCTACGCAACTATCCTGAATATATGACTGGCCTGATCTTAATCGGCTTGGCTCGCTGTATCGTGTCGGTAGCGTACAAACTTTTACTGAATAACCATTCTCAGTTGCTTAAACTTCGGTCAGATCAGCGGAAGCAATTTGTGGGTCAGTGAAAGTGACGCGGGAGATGTAATCAGCATCATAAGCTTTTATTTCACCAGCCAGAGCGTTTTCAGCAGATAATCTGCCAGCTTAGGCGGCTATATACGCAAACATGCCGCACCCGGGCTCATCTCCAGCAGCATAGATATCAGGGTTGGAGTTGGCATAGTTTCATCAAAAATATTTTCCCCATGTTTGCCTACCTGAACACTAGATCCTTCCAGCCCCATCCCAGTTGTATTTGGGCGGTGGCCAGTATCGATCAGCAATTACTCAGCTTTGAGTTTGATCTTGATACCATTTTGAGAGCCAATAGAGTGTAGCCAGCTTCTCCCTTTTTCACTGGGTGGACAGATAACTGGTTACAATCTGCAAGCCTTCTTCCCTTAAAGAGCAATGGGATGATCTCTTCATCTTCGAAGGGAGCAATCCGTTCCATTAGCTCTACAATAGTGACAGAAACCCCAGCACGGGCGCTTTCTCCAAACAAAAATTGCCCCCATCACGATAATCGATCGGGGCCGGCCAGTTAGCTCCATAGCAAACCTATCTCTGTTTATGCATGAACTTTTTGTTTTTCTCTTTCTGAAAATGCAATATAGCTCAATCCAATACTGATGAAATAAAGCA
>JABGOQ010000055.1 GCA_018645405.1 Anaerolineae bacterium
GAAGAAATTTGTACAAATATTATTCAATATGGATATGAGGGAGAAAATTCAGGTTTGATTTCGTTGGCATTTGAATGCGGTGATCGCTCAGCCATATTGACCATTAAAGATGATGGGAGATATTTCTCACCTGATCAGGCTGAGGCTCCTGATCTTGGAGAGAATTGGGAAGAAAGAAAAATCGGAGGTTTGGGCATTCACTTTGTCAAAGAGCTAATGGATCATGTATCCTATAGTAGAGATGAGAAGAATACGAATACCCTTATTTTAGAGAAGATATTAGAGCCTACAGAAGAGTAGAAAATTATGGATATATATGATAAACAAATCGAGGATGTTACCATCATCACAATTGATGGCAATATTGATACCCTGACTGCCCCAAGAATCATGAAGCATATTAAAGGATTGATTTCCAATGGCAAGGCTAGATTAGTTGTTGATTTTAGTGCTGTTGATTACACCAGCAGTGCCGGCTTGCGGGTGTTATTGGGAACGGTTAAGGAAACCCGTGCCAAAGGCGGTGATCTATTTCTTTTTGATGTTCAACCAGACGTAGAGAGAGTCCTTAGTCTGAGCGGCTTCACGAGCATCTTGGAAATCGTTCCTGATATTGATACTGCTGTAAATAAATTTTCTTAGAAAGCTATCTCATGAATGATATACGGGGGAATTAAAAGGGCCATAATAAAGGCAACACTAACATCGTAATCGCCATCGAAATTAAGATCATCGGTGCGCCGATTTTCATATAGTCGCTGAAGCGATAATTCCCCGCACCCATGACGAGGGTGTTGACGGGCGAGGCGACGGGTGACGCAAATGCCATCGAAGCCGCGATTGCCACAGACATCAGCAAAGCATGAGGTTGGATGCCTAAATTTTGTGCAATCGCAAAAGCGAGCGGGGCAATCAGCACCGCGGTGGCAGTATTCGAGAGCACTTGGGTGAAAATAGATGTGGTGATAAATAATCCACCAATAACCCAAATGGGGCTGAGCGCACCAAGTGCGATAGTCAGATTTGATGCGAGCAAATCAATAAGGCCAACGCTTACTAAAGCCGCGCTCATGGGCAACATCCCTGCGACGAGAACGATGCTTTTCCAGTTGATGAAATTATAGGCTTCATCTATGGTGAGGCAGCCTGTTAATATCATCAAGACAGCGGCAAGCATGGAGGATGTTGTTAGTGGCATAAACTCACCAACCATCATAATTAACATGCCCAGCAGAATAATTCCTGCCAGTGGAGCTTTATCTTTTTGCGGTGGTCCTTGCATCTCTTCAGGATGCCCCATCACGACAAAATCGCGACGTTTTTTGCGCAAGGAAAGGATATTTTCCCATGAGCCTTGCACAAGCAGGATATCGCCAAACTGCAAAGGTGTGGTTTTCAAATTAAGAGTTTCTTTTACACTGGGGCGTTGAATCCCGAGAACCGTCAGCCTATATATACGCCCGAAACTCAAATCTGTCAGTGTTTTGCCAACCAAGCGAGAGCGTTGCGGAAGCAAAACTTCGGCGATGCCTACTTCTTCGTTGCTGATGGCGTGTTCATCGGCGCGTTTGGCGGGTTGCACGCCCAAATTCCACGAAGCGGCAAGATGAGTTATATCGGTTGTTTCTCCTTGGATAATGAGCAAGTCATTGGGTTGGAAAGTGGTCTCAACAGAGGGTTTCATCCCTTTGGCTTTGTCGGCTTGCCAAACTAAACTCGTTTCGCCTAATTTGACCATTGTGCGGGCTTCGGGTTTGCGCCGAATTTCGAGAACAGTTATATTGAAACGTGCGCCCAAATCTGCTTCGGCGATGCTTTTGCCAACCAGCGTAGATGCCGCTCGGACACGCAGACGATAAAGATTATCGGGGAGGCGATAACGCTCGGCAATCTCCTCCGGTGTCTCAAAGCGTAGCAAGCCCCTCGTCCGCGCGCGATCCGGCAACATCTTCTTCCCAATCGTGACCATGAAAAGAATCCCGCTCGCGATCAGGATCAATCCAATCGGAGAATAATCAAAAAACTGAAAAGGCTCTAGCCCATTTTCATGCAAAAGATCGCTGACGATGATATTTGGCGGCGTGCCAATGAGCGTAGCAGAGCCACCGAGTAGCGCGCCAAAAGAGAGGGGGATGAGTAATTTGGATGGGCTGAGTTGGATGCTGGATGCCATGCTGATGACGGCGGGGAGCAAAACGGCGACTGTGCCCGTATCGCTCATGAACGCAGACAGGATTGCCACCGTGAGCATGACGGCGGTCATTAGGCTTGCTTGCCCGCCCCCTGCGACTTTGAGAATCTGCCTGCCAATAGACGCGGCGAGACCCGTTTGTAAAATTGCGCCGCCAATGACGAATAGCGATGCAATAGTGAGAACAACCGGGCTGGAAAAACCAGCAATTGCTTCGGATGGTGTGAGTAGTTTTGTGACCATCAGCGTGATGACAACGATGAGTGCAACTACATCCACGCGTAACCATTCGGTGATGAAAAACAGAATGGCAAAGGCGAGTATGCCGAGGGTGATGAGCATTTGGGTTGTCATAGTGAGAATTATACTTTTTTATCACGAATGTGGCGAATTGAACAAATATTGCAAATAAGTACTTAGTCTTTTAATGTAGAGGTGTTTATGATGCAACTCTCTCTGTTGAACAGGGTTTTATCACTCAAGCCCATTCAAAAGAAGGTGAAAAATGCGTAAAGTGAAAGAAATCTCAGCCTTTGATATTATTGGCCCGATCATGATCGGGCCCTCCAGCTCTCATACTGCGGGGGCAGTCTTTTTGGGGAAAGTTGCCAGAGCGGTTTTGGGACAAATGCCCACTAAAGTTGAAATCAATTTACATGGTTCTTTTGCAAAAACAGCAAAGGGGCATGGAACAGATAAAGCCCTGATCGCTGGTTTACTTAATCTCTCTGCACATGATGAGCGCATTAAAAGCAGTTTTGATTTGGCAAAAGAAGAAGGTCTGGACTATCAATTTAATAGTGTCGATCTAGGCGATGTGCACCCGAATTCAGTTCAATTTTTACTTTGGGGTGAAGATAAAGAAGCACAGGTTGTTGGGGCATCTGTTGGGGGTGGGGCTATCAAAGTTAATCGTGTGCAGGGGCGCAAAGTGAATTTTAACGGAGATCATGCAACCTTACTTATTTTCGGAAGAAACCAATCCGGCACCACCAATGATGTGACGGGCGCATTTGTTGAAAATAAAATTAATATTGCCTATTTGCGTGTTGAACGGCTTCGCCGTCAAAAGGAAGTTGTGATGGTCTTTGAAACGGATGAGCCAATCCCACTGAGGGGTATTAAAGCAATTCGCGCTCTCCCGTGGGTTGAGTGGGTTTGTCAGATAGATAAGATCGAGAGGTAATCCTATGTTTGAATCTCTACAAGTATTAGTCTTAGAAGCCGAAGAAAAGAAAAAAAGCCTTGCTGAAATTGTAATTGAAACCGAGACAGTAGCGTCTAATCTGTCTATGGAAGATGTACGCTTAGAAATGAAAAAACGCTTGCAGATAATGAAAGAAAGCACGCAACAAGGTTTGGAGCGCCCAGTCAAGTCGGTTAGCGGTATTAGCGGGGGGAGCGCGTTCACCTTTTGGCGTTGGTTGGAAGATGGGAATAAGCCCGTCTCTGGCTCAATATTGAGCCGCGCGATGGCCAGAGCCTTATCGGTGAACGAAGTCAACGCCGGGATGGGATGTATTGTCGCCACACCCACAGCGGGATCAGCAGGCATTTTGCCGGCGACTCTCCTTACTTTGCAGGAGAGCCATCATTTTTCAGATGATGAAATTATAGATGCCCTTTTTGTCGCTTCTGGGATTGGGATGGTGGTCGTTAATCGCGCAAATGTATCAGGGGCGATGGGGGGCTGCCAGGCCGAAACGGGAAGCGCAGCAGCGATGGCGGCTGGGGCGAGTGTTGCGCTTTTGGGCGGGACTCCACGCCAATCCGCCCACGCCGTCGGGATCACGCTTAAGAATATGTTGGGTCTCGTTTGTGATCCAGTAGCCGGATTAGTGGAAGTTCCCTGCGTTAAACGGAACGCAGCTGGGGTGGCACAATGTTTTGTGGCGATTGATCTTGCTTTGGCAGGCGTGGAGAGCATCATCCCACCTGACGAAGTGATCGACGCGATGGCAAATATTGGCAAAGTGATGGATAAAAACCTAAAAGAGACCGGGATGGGTGGCTTGGCTGCCACCCCAACAGGGAAGCGTTTGGCGGCAAAGGTTTGGCAAGATTCCAAATAATATGAGAAAAGAAAAATTACTTCGCCTATTTACCTTTAACCAAAGCTTTCACTGGTTCATGACGGGATTGATCATTCCAGTTCTCACACTTTTGCTATTGAAAAAAGAATTAGACCTTTTTCAAGTCGGGATTGTTTTGGGTATCTACTCTGGCTTTGCGATTTTATTTGAGCTTCCAACCGGAGGCTTGGCTGATTCTATTGGCAGAAAACGAGTTTATTTAATTTCTTTGGTCGTATCTTTTGGCGCGATAATATGCCTTCTTTTTGCTCAAGGCTTTTCGGTACTTTTAATTTTTGGCTTTATGCTCATGGGCGCTGCGCGTGCACTCTCTTCAGGGACTTTAGATGCCTGGTTTGTGGATGAATTTCGCAAGATCGAGCCTGATGGCAATTTGCAGGCAGCGCTGGCCAAGGCTGGGATATTTATCCCGATTGGTCTGGGCATTGGGGCATTACTGGGCGGTGTCTTACCGATGACTTTGGGTAAGCTTACAACTCAGGTACCGGGTTTTGATATTTATTCATCCAATTTGTTGGTCGTGCTTTTTTTTCAAATTCTTCAGTTCTTCCTGACTACTAAATTGATCTCTGACCCAAGGTCTACAGCAAGCAATGGCGGGATAATAGACGGGTTTAGGCAATTTCCTACGGTTATTTCAGGTTCAATTCAGTATGGCTTGAAAAACAGGATCGTCTTTTTGCTCGTACTTTCTACTACGGCCTGGGGATTTGGGATTTCAGGGGTTGAATTATTATGGCAGCCACAAACCAAGAGTATTCTGGGCTCTGACTCTCAAACATGGATATTCGGTGTGATGAGTGCCGGATATTTTGTTGCGAGTGGTTTAGGTAGTTTCATCGTCACCCCAATCTCTAAGCTTTTCAACGACAATTACCAAAATCTTTTGGCCTTCTTTCGTTTTCTGATGGGGGCTACTTTAGTTATCTTGGCGATGCAGGCAAATATAACCTCCTTTATTGGGCTTTATTGGTTGCTTTTCATTTTTAACGGCGTGATGAATTCTCCCCACGCGGCATTATTGAACGACAATATTCCTGAAGAACAGCGCTCCACTTTACTTTCTTTTGAAGCATTGATGCTGCAAATTGGAGGGCTGCTTGGCTCTGTGGGCTTGGGCTATCTTTCGGATAATTTATCCATTCCCACAGCATGGTTCGTTGGTGCTGGGATATTGATCTTATCCAGTTTTTTCTATATTTTCCTGCCAAGGCAAAAGGAGAAAATACAAGCTATCTAAGGAAACTAGACTTTTATAGCCTCTTGCACCAGCGCATCAAAAAGCTTTTGTTGCGTCGGGTCACTCGCAGCCGTGATTTCTGGATGCCACTGCACGCCGAGCATCCAGGGTAATGTTGTGTGTTCGATACCTTCAATAATGCCATCGGGGGCAAGAGCGGATACATGTAGATCGGGCGCGAGTTCTTTGATCGCTTGATGATGGCCAGAGTAAGTAGAAACGAGATTGCTTCGCATTATTTTTGCTGACAATGAATCAGATTGAAGATTGACTTCGTGTACTCGCCAGACTCCATCATCGCCGCGATGAATATCTTTGGGGATTGTATCCGCTACATGCTCGTGGAGTGAGCCTCCCAAGGCAATGTTGAGAACCTGCATCCCACGACAAATGCAGAGGGTGGGGATGTTTTTTACCGCAAGAAGATGACTAGCGAGAGCAAGTTCAAATTCATCGCGTTCTTTATCGTGTTTCGTAAGTTGCGGATGTTCGGGATCGCCACCATAAACCGAAGGGTGAATATCTGCCCCACCTGTCAGAATTACTCCATCTACCCTTTCTAAAACTGACTCAATATTTTTCTGGCCAGGGGGAAGCAAGATCGGCATCCCACCAGCACGTCGTACGGCATCAATATAGAGGGCGGGTAGCGAATAATGCTCTTTATACCAGGCAGTTGAGATATCTTTTTCATAGCGTCCGTAAGTTGTTAGGGCAATAATTGGTTTCATTTTCTTCCTTCTTGGATAATTAGTTTTAGGGGGTATTATACTTTTTTAGACGGAAATTTTTAACATGAATTACGCGAATTTGGAATGTGATTCTACGCTTTCATGATAAGTGCTTGATTTTGCAAAGCGAGTCTGTATAATGGATATTGAATGCTATCTGACGTAAGGAGGTAGGAATATGTCTGTATATAGAACTCGTTGGTTGCGTTTCTTGTCTATTTTGATTGTTTTTAGTCTACTTATTGCTTGTAATTTGCCCCAAAATACGATTAATTTCTGGGTGGAATATCTTACAGAGCCATTTGCTGATTCGAATGTGGCGAAATGCAAAGAGGAAGGAGGCGTTTGGGATGTTCATACAGAGAAGTGTATCCCTCTCTCGACTTTGCCATCTGTTGTTCCTCCAAATAAAAATGATAATCTGGACCCGCCCCCTCCAGAACCATTGCCAGATGAGGAGAGCGATGCCGCGCCTTTGCTGGCTCTTGATGAAGAACTCCCTGGTGATGTGACGATGGTTGGCGCGCTGACCGTGCGCTTGATCCCGCTTGATGTACGTGTGCTTGATAACCCGCCTGATACCATTGCAATTGCTCAATATAGCACAACACCTCCTCCCGCAAATGTGATCATTGAAAGCGCAGGTGGTTTATGGAAATCTGGTGATGGTGAGAAAATCGCCCTCTATGGTGGCGGGGATTGGATCTCAGCAACATGCAGCGACCAAAACGTGACGGCTGTTGGCGTGCGTTTTGAATCGGATGAGAATGATGGTTGGGTGCGCGTTTTAGTAGACGGTGCAGAAGTATGGCAAGGCAGCATTTACGGCGGGAATCCCGGCTCTGCAGAGGGGATGTTCCTTTATTATCTCGAAATTTCGGGGCTTGTACCCGGTGTGCATACGATCAAAGTCGAGAATTTGGGCATCAATGGAAAAGGTGGCGGTGATGATGCCGCTATGCGCTACTTCGGCTTCTCATCTACTCCGGTTTCTGGTTATAGTCCTTAATTAATAATTTATCTAAGGAGGTTGGATATGTCTACTCAGGGAACTCGGCGTTTCAATTTATCAATCATCCTGATCGTTTTTAGCTTATTAATGGCTTGTATTTTGCCTCAGAAAATGGAAGAAACCTTTGTGGATATTTTTATTGATACAGAGGAAGAACGTTGTATCCAAGAGGGTGGAGATTGGCACTACGCCGAAAAGATAAAGAGATGGGTTTGTTTAACGGATATTGCCCCGTTCATGCCTCTCGACGAAAGCGAGGATAATGCGGAAGCACCTTCACAGGTGGAGGCGCCATCAGAAGTGGATACCTCCGTCCCCGATGGCACCTATATCGGGACAACGACGCTCCCTGACTATTGGGATAATCTTAACTGGGCGGGAACCATCGAAGAAAACGCGATCACGATCATCGTTGCTGCCGATGGGAGTGTGAGCGGGGTCATGATCGCTGTAGGAAAAGGATATAAATCTGACCCCATTGATGGTTGTGTATCGCAAATTAATTTCTATACAGAAGCTGCACTCAGTGGGCAGCTCACAGAAATAGGTGGGCCGATTGATTTTCAGATAACACGCACAAAGGAGATTTGGCGTAGCGGTTGCCCCTCTGGTACGGAAACAACAACAGAAAGCGGAAATATGCAAGCACAGGTGTCTATTATTGATAATCAGATCATCAGAGGAGCTGTGCCGAATTATTTTAGCATCGAGACAAGGAAGCGGTGAATTTTTAACACGAATTACGTGAATTTGGCGAATATCACAAATGAAACCACTTCATAATGAAGTACCTTACTTGGGGAACACCTGAAATATGATAATATAGGTAGACAAAAGCGCAATATCTTGGAGTTTAAATTTTAGACTAAGGAGAAAGACGATGAGTCAATATATTATTACTTACCTCGGTGGCAATCAGCCATCTACCCCTGAAGAAGGGAAGCAACATTTCGCAAAATATCAAGCGTGGTTATCTTCATTGGGAGAAGCAGCTCTTAGCCCGATGAATCCTTTTAAGGATACGCACACTGTAAACCCTGACGGGACTGCCAGCGCTGGAAGCACCACGTCAATGTCTGGTTATACCATCATAGATGTTGATTCTATGGAGAAGGCACTGGAGATTGCAAAAGCTTGTCCTTTTCTTGATATTGGCGGCTCGTTAGAAGTCTCGGAACTGGTACAGATGCCAGACTAAAAATAACGGTAGCCAAGTTAAAGAGCAAACACGGATTTTGCGTTTTTCCTACAAAATCCGTGTTTTTCATCTACAGAGCTATTACGCAATACGGAATACGCAATACCTAAAGCGGCTCAAACCTCGCCGTAAAATGTTTCAAAAACTGTGGGGCATAGGTGAATTTATAACCACCAATCTCATCAGCGCGGGCAATGATTTTTGCAACTGTCTCAACGATATAGTCGAGATGGCTCTGCGTATAGGTTCTGCGCGGAATTGCCAAGCGTACCAACTCCAGATCAGGATAGACCATCTCGCCGGTGTCGGGGTCTTCGTAGGAGAACATGACTGAGCCAAGTTCCACGCCACGGATTCCGCCTTCGCGGTAAAGTTCTACGACGAGAGCCTGATCGGGGAGATCGGCGTGTGAGAGATGGGGAAGCAATTTGCCAGCATCAAGATAGACCGCATGTCCGCCTGCGGGTTGGATAACGGGGACGCCTATTTCAAGCAGGCGTTCGTTCAGGTAGGCAGTTTGTCCAAGACGGGATTTGAGATAATCTTCGTCTAGCCCTTCGCGTAAGCCGACTGCCATTGCATCCAGATCGCGTCCTGCTAAACCGCCATAAGTGGGGAAACCTTCGCGCATGATCAATTCGTTGCGTGCATTTTGGAAGAGAGTCTCGTCGTTCATACAGAGCAAACCACCGATGTTGACAATCGCATCTTTCTTCGCAGACATGGTCATCCCATCGGCGAGGGAGAAGAGTTCCTGAGTAATTTCTGTGGTGCTTTTATTCTCGTATCCCGGCTCACGCATCTTCACGAAATAGGCATTTTCGGCATAGCGGGCTGCATCAATGAAGAAGGGGATTTCATAAGATTTATAGACTTCAGCCACCGCGCGCATATTTTCCATAGAAACAGGTTGACCGCCGCCGGCGTTATTCGTGACGGTCATCATCCCAAAGGGGATATTTTCTACGCCAACCTCTTCAATGAAGGCTTTCAACTTGACTATATCCATATTCCCTTTAAAGGGATGTGGATTGGCAGGATCATAGGCTTCTTCGATCACTAAATTGGTCGGCCTGCCACCGCGTGAGCGGATGTTGGCATCAGTGGTATCGAAGTGCATATTATTGGGGACGTAGTTCCCTTCTTTGACGAGCATCGCACTCAAAATTCCCTCAGCGGCACGTCCTTGGTGGGTGGGGAGCCAATGTTGAAATCCGAAGATGTCGTTTACCGCCTCAGCAAGCCTAAAATAAGAGCGCGCCCCGGCGTAGCTTTCATCCCCGAGCATCATTGCTGCCCACTGATGCTTGCTCATCGCACCCGTCCCTGAATCCGTCAGCAGATCAATGAAAACATCTTCGGCTTTGAGCGCAAAAACATTATAGCCAGCTTCTTTGAGTGCGTTTTCGCGGGCTTCGCGGTCTAGTAATTTGATCGGTTCGACCATTTTAATTCTGTATGGTTCTGGCAAGTGTTTGGGCATTTTATCTCCTTAGTATTTTAAATTCTCCCCCAAAGGGGGAGATGTCCGAGGGACAGAGAGGGCAAGAAACAAAAATTGCCAAGGAAAGCGTAAAAGCTTATACCTTGACAACTGGGTGTGCCCCTGGGCGTATTCGAATGTGAACTACTCGTGAAATTCTAACACAAAAAATCTTGTATAATGAAGCTATGAGAAAAATTCGCCTTTTACTTGCCGCTTTTATTTTGCTGCTCTCCTTAAGCCTGCTGATTTGGGCATCGCTACCAACACTGGATGAGAGTCGCGTTTTGCCCATCCCGCCCACCGATCTGCAACTCCCAACGCCGAGCGTATTCATCTACTATGGGGAGATTTGAAATGACACGGAAATGGATTTTTGTTTTTCTGGGATTGGGATTTCTGTTTTTGATTCTCGGTTGTGGTGTAGCCGCTCCAGCGGGAGAAGCTCCTGCCGCTGAAGAGCCAGCCGCAGAAGCCCCTGCAGAGGAAGTGATGCCGCCGAGTGCGCTCCCAACCCAGGGCTTGCCCGTTCCAACACAGGCAGTTGCCGCCATTCCACGTATTCCCGAAAAACGGCTTCTGACGCTTGAGTTCCCGCCCAAAATTCGTGCCGGTGATTCTGATCTCATCCGCCTAACCCTCGAAGTGGACGATTTAGGCAATATCACCCCCACAGCCGAGATCGATGGTCATGAGGTCAGTGGGGAGGTAATCGAAATCCCTGATCTATACGAAACGCATAATATCATCGCAGAGTCTCGGCTCGATATGGCCGGGGTGCAAATTATCCCGACAGAGCTGATCAGCGAGCCGCTTCTTCGTGGGGAATCGGTCACCTTTTATTGGAGCATCAGCGCAGAAGATGCGGGCGAATATAGAGGTATCGTTTGGCTTTATTTGCGTTTTCTGCCCAAAGAGGGTGGCGAAGAGATGACTCGCACCATCTCAGCCCAACAAATCGAAGTAAAGGCGACCAAGCTCTTTGGTATTCTGTCTGCCAGCCCCGCAAAAAAGTTGGGAGCAATCGGCTCTTTTTTCGGAGCACTTTTGGGCTTCCCATTTGTGGATGATGTGTTTAAGTTTTTATGGAAGAGGGTGAAGAGGTAGTGGGTTTAAGGTTGGATGTTGAAGGTTTAAAGTTGGAGATAACTAAAAGTAGCGGCGATTGAGTAGAGTGACAGTATTATCGTCACCCGTAGAAAAATCAAAGCGGGTTCAAAAGATATATTTTTCTTATAAACTTGCTTTGATTTCGGTACGGCGAAGAGCACCGCCCACTCAATCGCCACTATCATAATGATGCTCAGCTCTAAGTAGATAGTCAAAACATGATCTCAAAAGGCCAAAATCTTTGACGAGCAACTTATCCACAATATAGGGGTTATTTTTGCAAGAAACGTACCTTTTTTCTGTGCATATTTTCACAATAGGATATATATGACAAACATCATACGAAAAGCGGACGTGGGTTAGTTGGGCTAAAAAAAGCCCTATGGTAGAATCTTTTCGCTATCTTGGCAGTGTTTATTTTAATAAATGGAGTGTTTATGCAAAGTCCATGGATTTACGTTGGTATATTTGTTTTAGTCGGGATGCTGATTCCCATTGCGGCGATTGTGATTGCCCGATTTTTGGCACCTCGCAAGCCAAATGCGATCAAGCAAAGCACTTATGAGTGCGGTATTGAGACGGTAGGCGATAGCTGGATTCAGTTCAAAGCGCAATATTATATTTTTGCGTTGGTTTTTCTGATTTTCGATGTTGAAACTGTTTTCCTTTTCCCTTGGGCAGTTTCTTTGAATAAATTACCGCTTTTTGCTGTTTTTGAAGGAATTATTTTTATCCTGATCTTGCTCGCTGGGTTAATCTATGCTTGGAAGAAAGATATGCTAGAGTGGGTATAGCACCTGCGAATGAATTTCAAAGGCTGATAGGAAAAAACTACCTTTCAGCTTTTTTTCTGTGTAAGGAGTAACTCATGGAATTTTGGAACGATCCAATTACTACGATCTTTAACTCGCTTTTGAAATCTTTCACGAGCGGGGGGATGTCTGAAGGTTTGGCAACTGTCCTGATTTATCTAATCGGGATTTTGCTTTTTGTTACCTTCGCGATGGTTTTAGACATTTTCCTGGTCTGGATCGAGCGCAAAGTGGTGGCACGTTTTCAAGATCGCTTAGGACCAAATCGCTTGGGTCCTTTTGGCATTTTTCAGCCCTTTGCTGATATTGTCAAATTGCTGATTAAAGAAGACATCACCCCCGTTGGTGCAGATGTGATCATGTTCAATCTTGCCCCAATTTTCTCGATGATGTCTGTCCTTTTGCTTTGGGCGATTATGCCCTTTGCCCCGAAAATGGTCGGCGTAGACTTGAACGTGGCGATGCTTTATCTCGTTGCTGCGGGATCAATCGGGACGCTCTCCGTGATTATGGCTGGCTGGGCTTCGAATAATAAATACGCGACAATGGGCGCGTTCCGTACCGTTGCACAGATGGTCTCTTACGAAATCCCGATGGTTGCCGCGATTTTGGTTATCACCGTACTTTCTGGAACGATGGGCGTAGTTGGGATCGTTGAAGCGCAAGAATTTCTGCCCTTCATATTTTATGCCCCGTTGACAGCCATCATCTTTTTGATTTCTGCCATCGCCGAGCTGGGACGCTCTCCCTTCGACTTGAACGAAGCTGAATCAGAAATTGTGGCTGGTTTTCATACCGAATATACTGGGATGAAATTTGGTCTCTTCTATGCAGGTGAATTGCTCCACTCTTTCACCTTTGGTGGTTTCATCGCTTTGCTTTTCTTCGGCGGTCATCGCTTCTTTGGGCTTGAGAATTTGGGGCCGATTGTTGGGGCACTCATTTTCATCGGTAAAGCTCTCTTCTTCTATTGGGTGATCATGTGGGTGAAATACACCGTTCCACGTATTCGTATTGACCATATGCTCGCTTTCAACTGGAAGTTCCTGACCCCACTCGCTTTCATTCTCTTGATGGTGACTGCGTTGGTAGGCCGCTTATTGCTGGATAGTGTTTGGCTAGTCCCAGCTTTATTTTTATCAAATGTTTTTGTTGGCTGGATGACAGTGCTATATCTTAAGTCTCATGAGCGTAAAACACGTGAGGCAGAAGACGCTAAATCTGCTGTGCCAGTAGCGCAACACTAAGCGGAGGAGAAAATAATATGACAACTATGCAAGTTCTCTTTCTGATTTTTGCCGCCATCATTCTTGGCTCAGCCTTCAAGGTTGTGACTACGAAAAAGATGATCCATGCGGCGTTTTGGCTCATCGTAGTTCTTTTTGGGGTTGCAGCCCTCTATGCAATGCTCAACGCTGGATTTATGGCGATGGTGCAGGTTGTAGTCTATGTCGGCGCGATTGCGATTCTATTCATTTTCGCCGTCATGCTTACCCGCAAAGAACTTTTAGATAAAGGCCCCGCATTGAATGATAATAAATCTATTGCGGCGGTATTGAGCCTTTTATCTTTTGGTGGGCTTTATATGCTTTTGAGAAATTGGTCAGGTTTTATGAATATGGCTCCCGCTCTTCCTGAAACAGATATGGTCGAGGAATTGGGGACAGCTTTAGTCACCCCAGATATGTATCTCCTGCCCTTTGAAATTGCTTCTGTTCTGCTCTTAGCCGCCCTAATTGGTGCGGTATATGTAGCCAACGAAGCAAGAAGCGAATAGGAGACTGAATATAATGAACTCTATTCCTATTTCCTGGTATTTAGTTTTATCGGCTGGACTTTTTAGTCTTGGTCTTTTCGGCGTTTTGGCACGCAAAAATGCAGTCGCCATTTTGCTCGGAATCGAACTGATGCTAAATGCAGTCAATCTTAATCTGGTCACATTTTGGCGATATAACAACCCCGCTGAAATGACCGGACAAGTTTTCGCAATTATCGTTTTTGCAGTCGCAGCCGCAGAAGTGGCAGTTGGTTTGGCGTTGATCATTTCGATCTATCGCAACCGCAACACTGTTATGGCAGACGACATTGATTTGATGAAGTGGTAGGAGAAAAATATGGCAACTACTAACCTAATTTGGTTACTCCCTCTCCCGCCGCTGCTGGCTTTCTTCATTATTGTTCTCTTTACGAATAAGAGCAATAAATTAAGTCATATAGTTGGTGTAAGTGCAGCCGCTCTCTCATGGGCTGGCGCAATGGTCGTTTTCTTCCGTGCTTTGGGCGTGGATCATTTCGGCGAGCATCCTTTTACAGACTCTGTCCCCTGGCTTCCACTAGGTGATGGGTGGCTGGAAATCGGCGTGCGCATTGACCCCCTCTCCGCAGCGGTATTGTTTTTTGTTGGCATCACTATCTTCATGATTTTCCTATACTCGGTTGGCTACCATAATTTTGGCCAGCCCAAGGGTGATCATGATAAGCAGGGGCTTCCCCCACATGGTGCAACCGTTGAAGATGAACACGGTCATAAACACACCGTTCCCTCTGTTGAGCCGATGTACGCGCGTTTCTTCGCTTTTATCGGTCTCTTCGCTGCTGGGATGTACACCCTCGTTATCTCCGATAACCTGCTGACCCTCTTCGTCGGCTGGGAAATCATGGGTTTATGCTCCTACTTGCTGATCGGTTTCTGGTTTGCCAAAAAATCTGCTCGCAACGCTGGCATCAAAGCCTTTATGACCACCCGTATTGGTGATGTTTTCATGCTTTTGGGCTTGGCTTTCCTTTATACAGCCACTGGCTCACTTTCTTATGAAGTCATCTTCTCTCATGAGGTTTTACATGCCTTAGCCGAAACCCCTGCATTCTGGGGGCTTTCAGCGGCAGGTGCAATTGGGCTTCTGCTCTTTATCGGCGCAGTGGGTAAATCCGCGCAGTGGCCTCTCCACGTTTGGCTTCCTGATGCAATGGAAGGTCCCACCCCTGTTTCGGCGATGATTCATGCCGCAACAATGGTTTCGGCTGGCGTTTATATGACCATCCGCATCTTCCCGCTTTTCTCAGCAGGTTGGGATGGACACGCTCTCACGCCCACGATGAGCATCATCGCTTTTATCGGTGCGTTTACGGCTCTTTTCGCTGCTACCATCGCTATTGCCCAAAATGATGTCAAAGGCGTTCTCGCTTATTCGACCATTTCACAGCTTGGTTTCATGATGGCTGCCATCGGCATCGGTGCTTACGTTGCCGCCGCTTTCCATCTGATTACCCATGCTTTCTTCAAGGCTCTGCTCTTTCTCGGTTCTGGCTCGGTTATTCACGGTATGGAACACGGCGTGCTTCACACCGGCGACCACAGCGTAGACCCGCAAGATATGCGCAATATGGGCGGTCTGGCAAAGAAAATGCCCATCACTTTTTGGACTTTCCTGATCGGCGGGTTCGCCCTTTCTGGTTTCCCAATTGTGACGGCAGGCTTCTGGTCGAAAGATGAGATTTTCGCCGATGCTTGGGCACATGGTCACACCGCGGTTTTTGTCACTTTGGCTCTTGCCGCTTTCTTGACCGCTTTCTACACCATGCGTCAAATCACGATGACTTTCTTGGGAGATGCGAAAACCCCCGAAGCGGAACACGCTAGTGAGAATACTTGGACAATGACGACACCTCTCGTTGTTTTGGCATTTTTCGCTCTTGCTTATGGCTGGGTCGGTATTCCTGAAAGTTTCCCGATCATTGGCGGATTGCTGCCAAACTGGTTCCACGATTTTGTTGGGCATACCCTCGAACACCCGATGGCAGCCCCAGAATTTAGCTGGATTCCGCTGCTGACCTCTTTAACGGTAGCTCTCGGAGGACTGGCTCTAGGTTGGGTAACGTATCGCAACTTCAAAGCAGGAGCGGTTGATCCTATGAGAAAACTTTTGGGTCCCGTTTATCACTTTATCGAGAATAAATACTATTTCGATGAGGCTTACGACGTCCTCTTTGTTAAACCTGCCATCTGGATTTCAGAAGTCTTCACCAATAAAATGGATCAGGGTGTAATTGACAGCATTTTGCATGGTTTCGGGACAGTTTCTTTCGCGATTGGTAAATTTATTCGCGAGAAATTTGATACGCCCGTTATCAACCGTTTCATTGGCGATGGCTCTGCCGAAGTGGTGCAAATTTTCGGACGTAAACTGCGTAAAGTACAGACCGGCAGAATTCAAGAATATATGCTTTCTGCACTGGGCGTTCTCTTCATTATCTTTATTGCGCTGTACTATTTGGTGCTGGCGTAGGCGACAGGAGTGAATAATGGATTTTCTTTCTAATCACTTACTGAGCGTAATTCTCTTCTTCCCTGTCTTTGTGGCGTTGGTTATTTGGTTCTTGCCCAAAGAGGAAGAAACACTCATCCGCTGGACGGCTTTTATTGGCAGTCTGGTTCCCTTTGCGTTGACTCTGGTAGTTTGGTTTAGTTTTGACCAAAGCATGAGCAGTGTCTTCCAATTTGAAGAGAATTATATTTGGTACGAAACAATCAACTCGAATTTTCATATTGGCGTTGACGGGATTTCTCTCAGCATGGTCTTGTTAACTACCTTGCTGACCCCCTTGGCGATTTTGGCATCTTTCAGTGTAAAAGATAAAATAAAACCCTATATGATGCTCTTCCTCTTTTTGGAAATGGGCATGTTAGGCGTTTTCTTGGCAATGGATTTGCTGATCTTCTTCGTCTTTTGGGAGATTGGCCTTGTGCCAATGTATTTCCTCATTAACCAATGGGGCTCCAAGAACAGAAATTATGCCTCACTGAAGTTCATGATTTATACAGTCGGTGGCTCTTTGGGCTTGCTCTTGGCTATCCAGTTGCTCGGTGTTCTTTTTGGCACTTATGATATAGCCGCGGTTACCGAAGGTTGGACTGCTCTGAGCGGAACAACGATGGGCATGGATGTAGACACTGTCAAGAATATAACTTTCTGGGCATTTGTAGTGGCTTTCGCCATCAAAGTTCCTGTGTGGCCCTTCCACACTTGGTTGCCCGATGCGCATACCGAAGCCCCCACAGCTGGCTCAATGATTTTGGCTGGCGTTTTGCTCAAATTGGGCGCCTACGGTTTCATCCGTCTTGTGCTTCCGCTTTATCCTGAGCAATCGGCGCATTTTGCTGGCTGGCTGGCTTTCCTTGCTGTGATGGCAATAGTCTTTGGTGCATTCGGTGCTTATGGTCAATGGGATTTCAAACGTCTCGTGGCTTATTCCTCCGTCAATCATATGGGATTTGTGCTGCTCGGTATCGCTGCCGCCGCCAAAGCTTATGGCACAGCCAATGCGCATATCGCTATGAACGGCGCAATTTTGCAGATGTTTAATCACGGTCTCTCCGCTGCGGGGATGTTCTTCTTGGTCGGTGTGATTTACGAACGCACACATACCCGTGATTTGCGCAAATTTGGTGGTCTTTTCCCGTTGGTTCCGATTTACGGTGGTATCTTGATTTTCACCAGTATGGCATCCCTTGGTTTGCCCGGCTTGAACGGTTTCGTCTCTGAGTTCCTCGTGGTACGAGGTGCATGGGGCGAGTTAGCTGGATACACCGCGGCTGGTATGCTCGGTTTGCTCTTTACAGGTGCTTATATTCTCAAAGGTGTCAAAAACGTGCTACATGGACCCATGAACGAAGAATGGGCGCATGGCGAGCATAAATTGACCGAAATTAACACCCGTGAAATCGTTGTTATGGTTCCCTTGATGGTACTGATGCTTGTTTTAGGCATTGCGCCCGCATGGTTGCTTTCAGTCATCAATAATGCTGTAACAGCGTTGTTCTAAGAGGTGCACAAATGACATTTCCTATTCTTAGTGTAATTATCTTTAGCCCGCTTGTGGCGGCTCTCATCATCTTATTGATGCCCGCCGACCGCAAGACGGAAATCCGCGTGGCGGCGTTGGTGACAGCAACTTTTGCTCTCATTCTTTCGCTTTGGGTCTATCTGAGTTATGACCAAGCCGCTGCTGGTTACCAATTCATCGAGAAATACAGTTGGATGCCCCAGTTCGGCATCAGCTTACATCTCGGCGTGGACGGTATCAGCACCCCGCTTGTCCTTCTGACAG
Organism: Anaerolineae bacterium; assembly: GCA_018645405.1. Taxonomy (GTDB): domain Bacteria; phylum Chloroflexota; class Anaerolineae; order Anaerolineales; family Villigracilaceae; genus Desulfolinea. The sequence goes on from JABGOQ010000055.1 coordinate 17,979, forward strand.
GCGTGGTCATGTTCACAGGCGTAATTATCTCTTGGGGCATTGAAGATCGTCCTCGTGAGTTCTTTGCCTTCCTTTTCCTCTTGGCGAGTGGCGTTTTCGGCGTTTTTGTTGCGCTTGATTTATTCATGCTCTTCTTTTTCTACGAAATCGCCGTATTCCCGATGTACTTGCTCATCGCCATTTGGGGCTGGGTCAAGACCCGCGAATACGCCGCCATGAAGTTGACACTTTATCTCTTTATTGGCTCAGTCATCGCTCTTGTGGGTGCGCTGGCAATGTACTTCGAAAGTGGCATGGGGACGTTCAATATGCTCACACTCGAAACCGCCAATTTCTCCCCCGAATTCCAGAAAATTTGGTTCTTACCCGTTTTCATGGGCTTCGCAGTTTTGGGCGGTATTTGGCCCTTCCACAACTGGTCGCCAGATGGACACGTTGCTGCACCTACAGCCGTATCCATGTTCCACGCAGGTGTATTGATGAAGCTCGGCGCATTCGCCGCTCTTCGCGTAGGCATTATGTTGCTTCCTGTAGGTGCAAAAGAATGGTCTTGGCTTATCTTCGCTTTTGCAACAGTTAACGTAGTCTATGGCGCATTCATCGCCATGACCCAAACCGACCTGAAATATATGATCGGTTTCTCCTCTGTCTCGCACATGGGCTTGGTCGTTCTCGGCTTTTCAACCCTCACCGCAGATGGCATGACTGGCGCAGGCGTGCAGATGTTCTCTCACGGCGTCATGACAGCCCTCTTCTTTGCCGCAACCGGCATGATATACGATCGAGCGCATACTCGCCATATCCCCGAGCTGGGAGGTATGATGAAGCCCCTCCCATGGGTCGGTACCGCCTTTATTGTTGGTGGTCTTGTCTCAATGGGTATGCCCGGTTTTTCTGGCTTTGTTGCCGAATTCCCCATTTTTATGGGTGTATGGCAAGTCACACCTTGGGTCGCCATCCTCGCCGTTATTTCAATCGTTATTACTGCCGCATATATTATGCTCGCAATCCGCCGCACCTTTTTTGGCGAAATGCCTGCAGCATTTGAAGGGCATATCACCCCTATCAAAGCCATCGATAAAATCGCTCTCGTTTTATTGGCAGGCTTAATGATTGGCTTGGGCATGTTCCCCTCAATCATGGTGCCGATGGTCGCAACCGGCGTAGAAAATGTACTCCGTATCTTAGGAGGTGCATAAATGTTTAGTTCCTCTATGATTATGGCAATCCTGCCAGAAATTCTTCTCCTTGTCTTGGGATTACTCGTCCTCGTCTTCGATATTATTTGGAAGAAGCGAGACGGACGTGATTTGGGCTGGCTCACTGCGGGTGGACTTCTCTTCATCCTCATCTTAAGTGCCTTCCTCGTCAGACCTGCTACATCTACCGAGGTCTTCGGTGGGATGCTCCGCTACGATATGATGGGCTTTGTCTTCAAGATGCTCTTCATCTTTGGAGCGATGATTACCTCCCTCTTCATGATGGATTCTGAGAAGCTCGGCAATCGTGGCGAATCCTATATCCTTTTACTGACCGCCACCATTGGTATGAGCCTCATGGCTTCTGCCGCCGATTTGGTGATGCTCTACCTCGCCATTGAAACCACCTCCATCCCCATGTATGTCCTCGCTGGTTTTATGCGTGATGATAAAAAATCAACCGAAGCTGGACTTAAGTACTTGCTCTTTGGCGCAATGGCATCTACGATCATGCTCTATGGTTTTAGCTTGATTTTCGGCTTCACTGGCTCAACGGATTTAGTTGCCATCACTGGCTTCTCTATGCCTTTGGCTATCGGTATTATCATCTTGATCATGGTCGGGATTGCTTTCAAAATTTCGCTGGCTCCCTTCCATTTCTGGGCCCCCGACGTTTATGAAGGCGCGCCCACACCCATCACCGGCTTCCTTTCCACTGCCTCCAAAGCGGCTGGATTTGCCGTCCTGATGCGTCTTTTCTTGGGCTTATTCCCAGCAGGCGGTGACTATGCCCCCATGTGGACAATGGTAATGGCAGTCCTTGCCACAGTTACCATGACGCTCGGCAATGTAGTCGCTTTATCGCAGACAAATATCAAACGCATGTTAGCCTACTCTTCTGTAGCTCACGCAGGATACGCCCTAGTCGGCGTAGTTTCCCTCTCTGAGTTGGGTGTTGGCTCTGTAACTTTCTATCTCATTGCCTATGTTATGACCAACCTTGCTGCATTTGGTATTATTGCCGCTTTCAGCAAAATTGTAGGCTCAGACGAAATCTCTGCCTACGCAGGGATGAGTAGACGCAATTACGGGCTTGGACTCGTGGCGTTGGTCGCCTTCCTGTCGTTGACAGGGATGCCCCCATTTGGCGGATTTGTTGCCAAAGTCTTCGTCTTTGCCGCCGCTGTCGAAGCCGGTATGATTTGGCTGGCAATAGTTGGTATCCTAAACTCCATCGTAGGGCTTTACTACTACCTCACATTCCTGAAAGTAGTCTATCTCCACCGTATGGAAGGGGAAAATGAAGAAGCACATCCCATTCCGCTTACACGTCCCTATGCCATTGCATTGACAGTTTTATCTTTCGCAATTCTCCTGATTGGTGTAATCTTTGGCCCTTGGTTCAATATCGCCAGCTCTGCGGCGCAGGGATTATTCTAAAATTATAAGTCACGCTTCAAACGTGGCAAAATTTGAACAAAAAAAGGAGCGGACACAATATTGTGTCCGCTCCTTTTTTCTTTGTGATCAAGCATCTTCATCATTACCTTTGACAACCAGCACTGAGCAGGGGGCATAATGCAGTAGTTTGCGAGAGACGCTACCTAAAATCCAGCTTCTGACGGGACCCAGCCCACGCCCACCGCAGACAATTAAATCAATATCTTGGTCTTTGGCGTAATGGATTATTTCTGTTGCCCCATCTCCGCTGATGAGACTGATTTGCGCGTCTATCCCTTTTTCTTGAAGGTTTTTACGCGCATCTGCTAATATTTTTTTACCGGCTTCTTCTTCTCTTTTTGCTCGTTTTTTAGTTTCTTCTCTGATTTTATCGATAGGAACAATGTAGGAAGCGTCCAGTGTGCTGGTTTGATACTGTAACTGCATAAGCTCTTGTTCGCTGGGGACAGGCGGAGAAATATGTAAAATATCGAATTTTGTATCTGCTGGGAAGGGGAAATCACCGATGCAATGAAGCATTTTATTGCTTTCTTCTGAACCATCAACGGTCAATAAAACACGCTTAAGCCCCGTATATGGGGCGCGAACGACCAGTATTGGGCGTTGAGCATGCTCTGTAACTTGTTGCACGACGCCGCCGAGTAAGATGCCGAGTGTGGCGCGCAAACCTTTTGCTCCAATAACTATCATGCTGGCTTGATGGTTTTTTGCCACTTCAATAATGGTTTCAGCGGGATGTCCTAGCAATAGTTTGCTACTAATACATTTCCCCTGATTTTTCAATTTCTCTACGGTAACTTCAAGCGCATTTTCTATAGCCCAGACTTTTGATGTATCAGTTGGTGTAAAAACACGCAATGCCATGATGCAACTTTCTTCATCTAGTCGTAAGTCCTCAAGTAATTGGACGGCTGCTTGTGAATGTTTTGAGCCATCATCAGCGAGCAGGATATTGAGGGTGCATAGCATAGGGATAATCATTTTTTCCTCCTTTTCCAAAAGAAAATAAGCCAAGAGCTACGATGTCTTCACTTGGCTTATCTTTGATGGTTTATATTGAAAGGAACGGTGTGCGCAGAGATGAAACCAAGTTTCCCCTGCTTTGATTCACTCTATATTCATTCTAGCATTAAGAAAGTGCGATTGCAAATTTTTGGACGATTTGTGCGTTTTAAGACACTGTCTATATAAAATGCATGAGGGTGAGATAAATACCGCACTCCTCTCAACATGGATAAAAAACCAGAGATGTGCTCTATTCCAACGCGAATCATGAAAGAAGCTATTTTAACGGAATCAAGCCCAAATTCGCGCGCGAATCGGCTTTTTATCCCACAAATTAATTGACCCATCAAAACCCCTATGTTATAATCGGCACTTATGAGTCAACTTGAAAATCAGTCAAATAATCAGTCAAATAATCGTTTTAATGCAATAATTATGACGGTTGTTGGGCAAGTAGGTTGCTTAACCCCCATGATTATTCTGGTTGCTCTTTTTACAGGATTATGGCTAGATGGTTATTTTGAGACGAAGCCATTATTTACCATTCTTTTTATCGTTGGGAGTGCGCCGGTTTCAATTTTTGCTCTTTACAAAATTGTTAAAACGGCAACTACTAAATTGAAAATAGATGACGAAAGTTTGAAGGAGGATCTAAATCGTGAGTGAACAAAAAACCGAAGAACGGGTTTGGGCACGATGGGTAGTTCTGGGCGCAATTTTGCTCGGGGCATTCTTGTTTACCGGTTTCTTTGGAATCGGTCTAAATATTAAACCTATTATGCCCGAAGTCTTTTTGCCCGGTGAAGTCTTGAGTGATACGCCCTTATTTGGCATTCCTGGACTTTATCTGACCAATACCTTCGTAGGAATGATTGGCGCAGATATAGCCGTTTTCTTGATTGCTTTTTTCATTTATCGTGGCGTGAAAAGCGGTGCTATGGCATTATCTGGTGTTAGTGGGGCAGTTGAAGCCTTGCTCGAAGCCTTACAAAATATGACCGAAGGTACCGCCGGAAAATGGACGAAGGATATTTTCCCTTGGTTTGCTACAATTACCTTATTGGTTTTATCGGCTAACTGGCTTGGTTTATTACCCGGTGTTGAAACCATTGGCTTGCTCCATGAAGGACATGGCGAATACTCTGTTCGTACCGTTGCTGGCATACAGACCATTTGGGATGACTCTGCTGAGATGGCAGATGCTCATGGTGAAGCAGCTGTTGCAGAACATGGCGAAGCAGAAGAACATCATGGCGCAGCCATAGTACCTTTCTTCCGCCCGGTATCCACTGATTTGAACTTTACCTTTGCTTTAGCGTTGGTTGCAGTTGTGATGGTGCAAGTAATTGGCTTCAAAGCATTGGGGTGGGGATACTTAACCAAATTCTGGAACACAAAACACTTTTTTGATAAACCAATTTTTGGGTTTATCGACTTTGGCGTAGGATTGCTGGAACTGGTTTCTGAGATTTCAAAAATCCTTTCTTTTGCCTTCCGTCTTTTTGGTAATCTTTTTGCAGGAGCAGTCCTGATTTTTGTTATGGGCTCTCTTGTGCCTTTCTTCGTTCCCGCAATGTTTTATATGCTTGAACTCTTCGTTGGTATGATTCAGGCAATTGTTTTCGGTATGCTAACCATGACCTTTATGGCACAAGCTACTCAAAGCCACGGCGATCACGACGAGGCTCACGCGTAAAAATTTAATTTCGGGCAATATGCTCGGGAAACTATTTAGAGGCGGTTACCCCGCCCGAAACTATTTGGAGGTTTTTTAAAATGGATTTAGCAGCTGCTACTATTCTCGGAAAATTGATCGGTGCTGGATTGGCTATGATTGGCGCAATCGGCGCAGGTGCTGGTATCGGTATCGTTACCAGCGGTGCTGTTCAGGCTATGGGTCGTAACCCAGATGCGGCAGGCAATATCCAGACAAATATGATTCTCGGCATCGCATTTGCAGAAGCCGTTGCTATCTATTGTCTCGTTGTTGCTCTTCTTATTCTCTTTGTTTTCTAAAATTAAGAATAAAATAAGAGGAGATATAAATGGAAGCTCTAGGTATTAACTTACCCTTTTTACTAGTCCAAATTGTCAATCTACTTATTGTTTACACAGTTGTAGCCAAGTGGATTGTTGGTCCCGTCGGCAAGATGCTAGAACAACGCCGTGAGACTATTGCACAAGGTGTGGAAGATTCCCGCGTTGCTGCTGAAGCTCGCGCAAATGCTGAAGAAGAAGCCGCGAAAATTAAAGCCGAGGCTCAAGGTGAAGCAAGCAAAATTGTCAGCGATGCAACTGAGCGAGCTCAATCTGCTGGTGCAGAAGTAAAAGCTGCTGCTGAAGCAGATGCTGCCAAAGCGAAAGAAAAAGCTCTTACAGACGTAGAAGCCGAACGCAATCAGATGCTCGGCGATTTACGCGGTCAGGTTGCTGCTCTCGCTATCTCTGGTGCACAGAAATTGGTTGGCGAAGCTCTTGACGAGAAAAAACAACACGCTCTTTTAAGCGATTTCTTTGCTGGCGTAAAATCTGGTAAGGTCATTGTTCTTGGAGACGCTGATCTCAAAGGCGATGCTGCTGAAATTACCAGCGCACTGCCCCTCACTGACGCTGAAGAAGCTACTGTCAAAAAAGACGTGCTTGCCAAATCTGGTGCAGAAGACGTATCTTTCCTCGTTGATCCCGCCATTCTTGGAGGCTTGGTCATCAAAGTTGGCGATAAAGTCGTAGATGGCTCTGTCGCTGGGAAACTTGAAGGCTTGCGCCAGAATATGCGTTAGGCTTTTTAGATTTAAACTTGAAAAGGGTTTTGGTGGAGACATCAAAGCCCTTTTTTGTTATCATTAAGCAATGAAAACTCTTGCCCAACTCTTTTCTCAATTCCCCTTAAAAATTCTTAGGGGTACGCCCATAGATACCCCCATTAACAAAATCACCTTTGATTCTCGCAAGGTAGAGAAAAATGATCTCTTTATTGCCATCTCTGGTGAATACTTTGATGGTCATGATTACATCTCAAAAGCCATTCAGCAGAGTGCAACCGCCATCATGGGCGAGCGTGAAATCACAAATCTTCCCATTTCCTACATCCAGGTTGAAAACGCACGCCAAGCTTTGGCTCATTTAGCTGCCGCCTATTATGATTATCCCAGTCAGCATCTGACCATGATTGGCATCACTGGCACTGATGGCAAGACCACCACTGCCAATTTCCTCTACCAGATTTTACGCACAGCGGGAGTCAAGGCAGGCATGATTTCCACCGTCAATGCTATTATCGGGGATGAAGTTCTGGATACCGGTTTTCATGTCACAACCCCTGATGCCCTCGACACTCAACGCTATCTTGCCCAAATGCGTGCTGCTGGCCTCACCCATGTCATTCTCGAAACCACCTCGCACGGCTGGGCGCAATATCGCGTGGATGCCTGTAATTTTGACATTGGCATCATCACCAATATCACCCACGAACACCTTGACTACCATGGCTCCTACGAAGCCTACAGAGCTGCTAAGGGACGTTTATTTGAGAGTTTAGGAGATACAGTGGACAAAGGGTTGGATACCCGCCGAATGGCGATTCTCAATCGTGATGATCAATCCTTCGACTACCTCTCCCGTCTCGCTCTTGTCCCAAAACTTGCTTACGGCATGGATGCATCTTCTGCACCCCGAGCAGTGGATATCCGCTACCTTCCCGATGGTATCGAATTTGCCATTGATGGCAACGCTCCTCAACGCAAGGGTTTTAGCCCATATAAAGTTAAAACCAAAATCAATCTTGCTGGTGGCTACAATATCTCAAATGCTCTTGCCGCCTTCTCTGCGGCAGTCTATGGACTCGGCATTGCCCCAGAAACTGCGTCAAAAGGAATCTCTGCTCTTAAAGGTATCCCCGGAAGAATGGAACGAATTGATATGGGGCAAAAATTTACTGCAATTGTAGACTTTGCTCATACCCCCAACGCGCTCAAAGGCGCCATCCAATCCGCACGAGAGATGACAGAGGGGCGCGTGATTGCTCTCTTTGGTTCAGCAGGATTGCGAGATAAAGAGAAACGCCGCCTAATGGCAGAAATCTCTGCTGAATGGGCGGATTTGACTGTCTTGACTGCAGAAGATCCACGCACCGAGTCTCTTAGGGAGATTCTGTCTGAGATGGCAGAAGGGGCTATCGACAAGGGTGGTACGGAAAATGAGTCTTTCTGGCGGGTAGAAGATCGGGGTGCTGCAATCGAGTTTGCGTTGCAGTTGGCGAAGCCAGATGACATCGTCCTAATTTGCGGAAAAGGACATGAGCAATCTATGTGCTTCGGTGAAACCGAATATGCTTGGGATGACCGTATAGCCACACGGGCGGCTCTAGGCAGGTTTTTGGGCGAAGATGGCCCAGAAATGCCTTATTTGCCAACGCAGGATTAGGAAAGAAATACCCCCGAAAAAGCCATCCCTGCAATTACTAAAGAAATAATTAATCTTACGATATGATGCTTGGGATTGATTTTTCCATGCATTGCTAGGTCATTTTTTATTGCCACGATATGCAAAGCGATTAATCCCGCAAGAAGTGCGTAAAAGGCAAGTTGAATTTGAAAGGGGATAAATAATGATGAAAACATGATGATTAGCCCAATAAAACCCATCAGGGCGGCAGAGCTGAGTGAAAGTTTTTCTTGACGCATTGCTTTGAGTGCATCAAAGGCTGTGAATGCACCGTAGATTAGAGCTATAGAACCTGCGAGCAAAAGAGTAAGCATTGAAAAGCCTCCTGTTAGATAAAGAAAGTATATGAATTATAGAGCATTAAATGAAAAAGCCATAAAAGAATTTAAAATTCTTTCATGGCTTTTTTGAAAGTAAGATGATGAGGCCCTTAAAGGGTAGATGCTTCTCTTCGACGACTCTGTATGGTGAGCAGTAGCAAGCCAAAAGACGAGAGTGTCCCGATAATAAATCCGCCGTACCAAATTGAGACGGGACCAAAAGAATCGCTGAGAAATCCACCAAGCAAAGGGCCTACACCTCGTGCAAAGCTCCAGGAGAAATTATAGATGCCCATATAGCGTCCACGCATTTCGGGGTGGGCGCGATTGGCAACGTAGGCACTGGAGGTGGGGACAATAATGAGTTCGCCGATAGTGACGATGATGATGCTGAGGAGAAACCCAAAAAACCCTGTTGAAAATGCCACGCTACCTGTACCGAGTGTGTAAAGGAACATCCCCAGAGTAATCATGGAGAGGGGGCTAAAATGCTTTGTGCGTTTGGTGACGAGTACTTGAAAGAAGATAACCATTAGCCCATTGGCAGCAGGAATTAGCCCATATTGATTTTCGGGAATACCATATTGCTGGTTGGCGTAGACGGGGAGAAGTATCCAGATAAGTGCGACGAGTATCCAGCCTAAAGTGTAGAGAGAAATCATGGAGACAAACTCTTTGTCTTTGAACATCTCTCTATAACCTTGTGGTTCTGACGAGATGATAATGGTTGGCGCGCCTTTTGCTTTTCTTGGGAGAGTTTCCTTGACAAAGAAGATGACTATAATGCTGAAGAATGCCATCCCGCTGGCGGCAGTGATAAAGGAGATATTATAGGAGATGCCTGCGAGAATGCCGCCGATAGCAGGCCCCATAGAAACCCCGACATTTTTTGCCATGCGGGTTAAGGCAAAGGCATCGAGGCGTTGTTTTTCGGGGATGATATCCGTAAGCATGGCATCTGCCCCAACGCGGAAGAGAGGGTTTGAAAAGCCTGTCACGACCATGAGAATTGCAAAATAGGCGTAACTATCTGCCCACATCATAAATAGATAGCCGCTAGCGTTGACAATAAGCCCAACGACCATAATCCATTTTCGCCCTATTTTATCGGCGAGGGGACCTGCGACAAAAGTAAAGGCTACACCAACCACAGCGTTGATGGTCATTAACGAAGCGATTTGGGTAAGCGGCATAGATAGCCTTTTGCTGACGTAAATCAACAAGAGGGGCCAGATCATTGTGCCGGTGAGCATGGCGATGAACATGCCGCTGAAAAGTAGCCAGAATTGTTTGGGGTACTTGAGGAAGATGGTTTTTAGTTTTGTGAGCATGGGAAATGCGTAAAACGTAATTCAGTTCGTAAAGAAACTCGGTTTTTCCTTGATGGTTATGAATTCTTTTCTGGTTTGATACCTTAATTTGCAAAGGCACCTTGCTTTCCGAGAAAAAACAGAGTTTCTCCGATGGTAGTGTATAAAAAAAGGGCGACTCGTAATGAGCCGCCCTTCAAGATTAAAAGATGTTTTTTCTAGCGTCTTCCGCCGCCACGTGGTTGATCATTGGCTTTTGCTTCTTCTAGCGACCAGCCTTCGAGTACGGCTTTGCGCGAGAGACGGATTTTGCCATCGGGGCTGACTTGTGTGACCATGACAGTAATTTCGTCACCGACTTGGGCTACACTTTCTACGCTTTCGATGCGTTGTGTATCCAATTGGGAGATATGAACTAAGCCATCTTTGCCGGGGAGAATTTCGACGAATGCGCCGAAGTTGACCACGCGAACAACGCGACCGGTGTAGATGCGTCCTTCTTCTGCGCTTTCGGTGAGAGCTTCTACGCGAGCACGAGCGGCGGCTTCAGCTTCACCATCTGCGGCGGCAATGAATACAGTACCATCATCTTCAATATCAAGACGTGCACCAGTTTCTTCTTGAATTTCACGAATCATCTTTCCACCAGGTCCGATAATTGCGCCAATTTTTGAAACGGGGATTTTTATCGCAGTCACACGCGGGACGTGGTTCTTCATCTCTGGGCGAGGGGTCTTGATGGTCTTCATCATCTCGTCCATGATGTGCATACGCGCTTCATGGGATTGTTCGAGGGCTTCTGTCATCAACTCAGTGCTGAGACCAGAAATCTTGATATCCATTTGCAAGGCGGTGATGCCTTTGGTGGTGCCAGTTACTTTGAAATCCATATCACCGAGATGATCTTCAGTGCCGAGAATATCACTGAGGATGTGGTAACGCTCACCATCAGTCACCAAGCCCATCGCCACGCCCGATACGGGAGCTTTGATGGGTACACCTGTATCCATCAAGGACATGGTTGAGCCACAGACAGATGCCATCGAAGATGATCCGTTGGATGCCATGATCTCAGAGACGACACGAATAGTATAGGGGAATTCTTCTTTGCTGGGGATAACGGGCAAAAGCGCACGTTCTGCCAATGCGCCGTGACCAACTTCTCGGCGGGATGTGCCGCGCAACATTTTGGTCTCGCCAGTGCAGAAGGGTGGGAAGTTATAGTGGTGCATATAACGGGCTTCTTTTTTCGGATTTAGGCCATCGAGCATTTGAGAGTCGCGGAGGGTGCCAAGCGTAGCAACTGAGAGAGCTTGAGTTTCACCACGCGTGAAAATTGCAGAGCCATGCGCACGGGGGCTGGTATCTACTTCGCACCAGATGGGGCGCACATCTTTGGGGCCACGTCCGTCAATACGAACGCCTGCGCTGAGCATACGCTCACGGATAATTTTCTTTTCTGCCGCACCAAAGGCTTCTTTGATGTCGCTGGTGGGGAGGTCTTCGTCTTCAGCGAGCATGGCTTCAACAGTTTTGGCTTTCAGATCGTCAATGCTACCGTAAAAGGTATCTTTGTCGAGCGGTTTTGAAATCAATTCGGTCAAATCTGCGCTGGCAAAGTCATAAACTTTTTGTGCTAATGCTTCATCAGCTTTGTCTATAATTGGTTCATCTTTTTCTTTACCAATTTCTGCTGCCATTGTGCTAATGGCGGCGATAATCGGTTGAATGGATTCGTGCCCTAATTCAAGGGCTTTTGCCATTACATCTTCGGGAACTTCGTCCGCACCGGCTTCCACCATCAGAATTGCTTCTTTGGTGCCTGCCAAGCGTAAATCCAAGTCCGATTCTTCGAGTTGTGCATAGGTTGGGTTGACGATGAATTCTTCACCAATCCGTCCGATGCGTACCGCGCCTACAGGTCCATCCCAGGGGATATTGGAAATGCTAACTGCTGCAGAAGCGGAGTTGATCGCTAAAATATCGAGGGGGTTATCATCCGCAGAAAGCGAATAAATGAGCACCTGAATATCGTTGCGCATTCCTTCGGGGAAGAGAGGGCGCAAGGGGCGGTCGGTGAGTCGGGAGGTGAGAATTGCATCGGTGTGCGGACGACCTTCACGGCGGAAGAAAGAGCCGGGGATTTTCCCACCAGCATACATGCGTTCTTCGTAATTCACGCTCATCGGCAAGAAATTGACAGGGCGAGCATTTTTGCTCATGGTTGCGGCACAGAAGACCATTGCGTCTTCAAGTTGCACCGTTACAGCACCACCAGCCTGATGGGCAAGTTTGCCTGTCTCAAAGGTGATAGTACGACCGCCAACCTCGGCGGTATAGCTTTTTACTTCTGGTTTCATTTTTTCTCCATTTCCCGCCTGTTAGGGACTGAAAGCTGGTGACAATCTGTGTTTATCAACACCTTTCAATTCCCAACTGACGGAACGATTAAGGCAGACCACTCTGCCTATATAAAAGACAACCTTGCGAGCATTCTAAACACTCGCAAGGTTTTGAACAATTTTTACTTCCTACGTAACTTCAGCTCTGTTGTAAGCGTCAGATAACGTGCATAATCTTTGCGGCGTAAATAAACCAACAAACGGCGGCGGCGGCCGACCATCTTCAACAATCCGAGACGGCAAGCTTCATCGTGCTTGTTGATGCGCAAGTGATCGGTAAGGTTAATAATACGGTTTGTCAAAACTGCAATCTGCACCTCTGGTGAACCAGTATCCTTTTCATCTCGACGATATTCTTCAATAACCTTTGTTTTTGCTTCTTTTGTAATAGTCATGACATATGCTCCTTTATTTTTTTGCAGGTCTCCATGCCCATAGCCGAAACCACGAGACAGGACCAGTCATTTAGTGGGGCAAATTATACCAGATGTGGGGATGATGGCAAGTTTTTTCCGGGATAAAAAACCGCAACGCACGTGATTTTAACTTGCTGAGGCTTCGAGAAAGATTTTCTTGAGAGAAGCATTTTCTACCACCCCCGTGCATCTGCCTCAGCTTTCAATCGCCCATATGCAGATTTCTCGCTCCCGTCATAATTCAGAAATCCTATAGAGCCAAGGTACGCCGCAAAACCACGATTTTCAAAACCATAATACTCTTCATGGCCTTTTACAGTATCAGGAGATACCTCATATAACCATGCAAAGTTTATAACTTTGATTTGCTCGGCATGCGTATCCCATGCCTGAAAAGTTTCGCTAATAAATTGAGCTTGTTTTGTCTCTGTGCTATCGCAAACTTCACTAGATGGGTATCCTAACTCAAGCAAATAAATCTCTTTTTCGGGGTATAGATTTACCAATTTTTCAAAATCTTCATGAACAGTATTTGGATCTCGGACGGTGAAAACGCTATTAAGGGGATAATAAGTCACAAAAACTGCATCGCTATATTGATTGATTTCTTGAAAATAATCTGCGCTATCCCCTGTCACACCATCAAACATCCCTTTTGTGCCAACAACCAAATTGGGACGTAGGGTGCGAGCGTGTGCAGATGTTTCAGCGTAAAAAGTGGTGAATGCTGCCCATTTTTGTGCATCTGTGCCAAGTGATGCGTCTATCTCGTTGCCGATGGAGAGTGAGACCAAGTCCAGGTCGGGGATTTTGGCAAAGGCGTAGTCGAGCATCTTGTTGAAGCGGGTAATCACTTCGGGGTCGTCAATGGGGAGGTCTTTTAGGTCGGCAGGGACGCGGTTTTGATTGGTATCTATGGGCGTGATGACTAAATCTAGCGCGATATTTCGTGTGGGGTAATAGGCATTGGCTATCTCTAAGAAGGTAGGATTTGGGTTATATTCGTTGGGGGAAATTTCAATATCATCCCAAAAAAGGCTTAGACTAACGGCTTCTGCGCCAGCGTCGATGGCAGTGCTGATGGCGGCATCGTAGTCTCCATCGGCGGGCTCGGTCACGTCTATGGCGAGGATGCGATCGCCTTTGGGCTGGGCATCCGTTATTTTGACGGGAGCAAGTGTAGGGTCAGGAGCAATATCGGCACTCTCATCACAGGCAAGGGCGATGAGGGCAAGAATCAAGATGAAAAATGTGGCGCGCTTCATCTAATCTTTCTGTAAATTTTCTTTTTTTGCCTTGCGAAGAATGGCAGAAATCGCCGCGCCAAAACCAGTCCAGAGAATTAGTGGTGTGAATATGAACCAGCCAATATAGGGGGCTAACCCTGCCAGGAGCAATAATGCTCCGCCGCGTAAATTGGACGCGAAGGGCGTTTTGCCGCCACCCATGCGCTCACCGAAAATATTGGCGAAGGCGGTTAATCCTAGAAGGGTGAAAATTATCAGCCCGAGCAGAATAATGCCCGCAAGAAGATAGAATAATGCGCCTAGCAGGTCGCCACCATTTTCTGCGACTGAAATCAGTAGGGCGGCAACGAGGGCGAAAAATATGAAGTTGACTAAACCGAGCAGGAGTGACCGCCCGAGCGAGATTTCTATATTTTGGCGCGTTTTTTCTATGGGCGCGGGGAAGAGCAAAATCAGCGCGACGAAAAGCGCGATAATTGTGATGCCTCCGAGAGGGACGATGAGGATAATACCTAGAATTTCCATGTTTTACTCCTTGTATAAGGATGATTAGCAGACATTTGGTTTTTTCTTCTTTACTCCTGTATCTCTGGTTTTAAAAGTGTCAAAAGTGAGAAAGACGGCTTTTTTTCGAGAGAAAAACGAGTGTCTTGGGATTAGATTTTTTACTGCCCGCGTATCTCATTCCATTTTTCAAGCGCAGGCTTGGGCGTGCCGTCAAATTCACGCAAGCCTAGTGATGCAAATAAGCTCAGCGTGTCGAGATCACGATGGTTTTGGCCCATCTCTTTGGCATAGGAATCTAAGTTGAAGTCGTTCAGTAAAAGATAGACCCAAAAACTGAGACGCTCGCCACCGAGTTGTTCGTTGATGGTGTTCAAATAGTCAACTTGGCTTTGCTCATTGCCGCCAAAATTATTTTTCTCAAGTGAAGGAAAACCGCCCTCGGCAATAGCAATTGGCTTAGATGTTTCTTCCAAAAGCGGGGTGTAATAATCGGTGGGAATATCTGCGCCCTCAGAAAAAATAATAAAGGGATAAGATGAAATTACCCAAACATCTAAATTAGGCTCAAAGGCTTTTATTTGCTCCCAATTTGTGTCGTAAGCCTTGCGCCCTTCGGTAGAAAAAACGCCCAAATTATTTAAATCTTCCCATTGAAAAGTCGCAAAAACTTGCGTTTCGGGAGCTTCGGCTTTGACCAATGCGTAAACTTCGTTATATAAACTTATATAATTTTTCGCATCATCTGGGTATGCATCAAGGTAGGTATTTACCTCAGATCCTAACCCTAAATACTGCGGATGAAATTCGCGTAGTACCCAGAGCGTATAATTTTTGATAGCAGCACGCACATTTGGGTTGGCAAAATTCGCATCCCAGCCCGCTGGCAACTCCATAAATTCACGCCAATTTAGTCCGTTGAGCGCATCCACAATAAAAATCGAATTCAGCCTATTTTGGCGCGCCAAAGTCATTTGGTTGCGAATATCAGTCCGTTTTTGTGATTCACCCGCTACACTTTCTACAAAATCTTTCCACGGTATAGGGTGCTGAAAAAGCACAAAATCGCCATATTCTCCCATATCCTCATAATGCCCCATCACGCTTTCTAAAGTGATTTCTGGGGGAGATGGAAAGAATCCGTAGCTCGTTTCTGCATCATCAAAAGAAGTTTTTTCTGGTGTGGGGAAAGGCGTAGGCGGCGCGCTTTTTCCGCAGGCGAGTGTTGTTAGAATAAGTAAAAGAATAATTGGGATTATGCGTTTCATCCCTGGATCTCCGGCTTGCTTTTGAGCAAAGAGTAGTTTCCGATCCCCCACAGGATGCTTGCCGAAAGAGCCAACATCAACAGGGCATTTACATCCGAACTGACGGGGACTGTGGGCAGGGTTGGCATCGAAAAAGTGAGTTCAGGCATTGTGAATAAGATGCTGAAATCCCATGCAAAGAAAGGTATGAGCATTTTTCTTAGTGTAATATATGAAGCTGCGGGGAGCAGCGTCGCTAACTTTGTGCTTAGGATTGGTATCCCTAATGCTAAAAGAATAATGGTAAGAACCGATTGAATTAAGAAGGCTGGCTCTTTCCACAAAACGGGTATTCTGATAGGTTTTGGGAGACGCACCAAAATATTGGGCGTTAAATTACGTGTGAGTGGAATTTCGGGCAGTTCGTCTAAGGTAGAGAAAAGAGTCTTAAGGTCGTTGACTTGTGCGCGACATTTCTCACAGTCAGCAAGGTGGGCTTCTACCTTTTTCTGTGTAGCCTTATCAAGCATTTGATCGAGATATTCGTTAAGTTCTATTTCGTTTAGATGATTCATTTTCTTAACTCTTTTAGCTTTTCTGCTAAGATTTTTCTGGCGCGAAATAAATCGCTTTTGACAGTGCTGAGGGGTTTATCTAAGCTCTCGGCAATTTCTTCATAATTTAAATCTTGGAAATGCCTTAATTCAATGACGGCTCTATAGCCTGGTTTGAGTAATAAAATTGCGGCGCGGATTTGTGCATCTTGCTCACTATTAGCGGTCTGTGCTTCGGGACCGGGATTCGGTTCTTTTGGCGGTGGCAAGTCGTTTTCTAGCGAGAGTGTCGGTTTGTGGCTATTTATTCGATTCAGGCAAAGATTGGTCGTAATTTGTTTAATCCACGGGCGGAAGGATCTTTTCGTGTCAAATTTATCGAAGGCTTTATAGGCACGAATGAAGGCTTCTTGAGCGGCATCTTCGGCATCACGGCGATTGCCGAGCATCCTATAGGCGACGTTAAATGCCGCAGACTGATGAAGCTGAACGAGTTCGCCGAACGCGTCCATATCACCCTGCGCAGCAAGTTTTATTAGGCTGCGATCGTTTACGATATTCATTTCTATTTAATAGTACAGTGTTTGTTGGGAAAAGTTGCAGTGAGTTTGGGGCAATTGTTCTAATAAAACCCGAAAGGTTTTATTAGAGGACATTTTTTATGGGATGATTTTTTAGTGTATAGATTTTGGTTTAACTGTTGCGCGATTAAAACCTTTCGGGTTTCTAATTTATCTCGTCTTAAGTTCTTTTTGTAAACTTTCTTCGAGAGCCTTAGGGAGCGATGGAGAAATTCTTCTCAAGAGCACTTTTGTTTGTGGATTTTCACTTTTCTTAATAATACTCTTTAGAAAATAACTGGTTTCTGTGGGTGCATCGTGATAAAGAGCGATGATGATATTTTGAATGTCTTTTTGGAGGCGTGTATGCGCGGCGATGATAATTGGCTCAATGAGATTGAATATAGGAGGGAGGTTTTCAAAATTGGGGTTTTTGACAAGCGGAAGTAGGGCTTGTAGCCCATTTCCCCAAAATTGCTCACGGTGTGGGTAGAGCCATTCGGTGACAAGAGCGAGAAATTGATCGGGCGTTTCTTTGCGCAAACGAGTGAGGCTGTGAGTAAGCAATGATGTTCGTACGCTTGCATCGCGGACTTTTTGCGTCCAGACGGTGAGACGGGCGAGGAGACGATCTTCTTCTGGAGAGATATGCCCAAGTAAGAAAGCTGCAAGGAGATGGGTTTCGAGATGCCCTTCATCCCAAAGTTGGTCGGCGAGTTCGAGAGCTTGGTCGGCGTCTTCTTTGGCGAGGGGAGATAGCTCGCTTTCGATTCTGCGTAAAATTACGGGAGGGGTGCGGTAGGTCGGTAATGTAGATGACGGGGCAACCGCATCTCGTGTGCGCAGGGTACGATTGACGTAGCTTTCTAGTACCTCGCGCAATTCACGAATAAAAGCCGCGGGCTGGTCGAATAAATCGGCGAGCTGCGCGGCTTGGGTTTTGAGTTTTGCGAGGTCTATTGCGGGCATGATTTTATATTGTAGGGGCGCAGCATGCTGCGCCCCTACAATGAGATATTAATACGCTTTCGCGAAATAAACTTTCTTCTCAGCTTTTTCGCCGCAGACGATACATTTGCCTTCACCACCGGGTTGGTCCTGCTCAAGGGGGATGACGCGAGTGGTGGCTTTGGTATCTTCTTTGACTTTTGCTTCACATTCAGCAGATTCACACCACCAGCTTAATGCCCAACCTTTTTGGACGACTTCTTTTAGTTCGTCGTAATAGGCAGGGTCGTGGATATTATCATCGCGGAATTTCTTGGCGGCTTCGAACATGGCTGTTTGGATAGAATCTAACCTGTCCACAACGGTATCAAGTAGACCCACGCGCGGCTCGAAGGTTTTTCCATCCCGACCCGGCACATCTCGTCTAGCCAACGCAACAGACTCTTTCTTCACGTCACGAGGTCCAATTTCAATCCGCAAGGGGACGCCGCGCAACTCCCAATCATTATATTTGAAGCCAGGCGAGAAGCCTTCTCTATCATCCACTTTGACGCGGATACCGCCTTCTTTGAGTTCGGCGAAGACCTCATCTACCGCCACCATGACCTTTTCTTTCTCGGCATTTTTGCGGTAAATAGGCACAATCACAACTTGGATTGGGGCGATTTTTGGGGGCATTTTCATACCCTGATCGTCACCGTGAACCATGATGAGCGCACCGATCATGCGTGTAGACATTCCCCACGAGGTGGTGTAGGCATGTTCGAGTTCGTTATCTTTGTTGAGAAAATCAATATCGAATGCGATGGCGAAATTTTGCCCAAAATAGTGCGATGTGCCGCTTTGCAGGGCTTTGGTATCGCGCATCATGGCTTCGATGCCGGTGGTCATTTGCGCACCAGCGAAACGCTCGGTATCCGATTTATAGCCTTTCACAACGGGGATGGCGCAATCCGTTTCGGCGAAATCGGCGTAAACATCGAGCATTCTGTAAGTTTCTTCTTTGGCTTCATCGGCTGTGGTGTGCGCGGTGTGACCTTCTTGCCAATAAAATTCGGCAGTGCGGAGGAAGAGCTTGGTGCGTAATTCCCAGCGCATGACGCTGCCCCATTGGTTGATCAAAATCGGTAGATCGCGCCAAGACTGCACCCATTTGCTATACATATGGCCGATAATGGTCTCGGATGTAGGGCGAATGGCGAGTTTTTCTTCGAGTTCTTTGCCGCCGCCGTGCGTGACGACTGCGAGTTCGGGTGAGAAGCCTTCAACATGCTCTTTTTCTTTCTCAAAAAATGACATCGGGATCAGTGTGGGGAACGCCGCGTTGACATGACCGGTTTCTTTGAAACGGCGGTCGAGTCCAGCTTGCATATTTTCCCAGAGTGTCCAGCCGTAAGGGCGCACGACCATGCAGCCGCGCACGGGGGCGTAATCGGCGAGTTCGGCGCGCAATACGAGTTGGTTGTACCAGTCGGAGAAGTTTTCAGATTGGGGGGTAAGTTTTTCGTCAGCCATTATTTTTCCTTGTTTGAATGTTTGCAGGTTCTAAAGTTTGAAGGTTACAAGTTTTTACCACGGAGATCACTGAGATTACTGAGAAAAACTTTTTGTTTTTCTCTTTTTTCTTAAAAAACTCTGTGTTCTTTGTGTACTCTGTGGTGAATTTATGTCTTTCAACTTTTTAGTAATTTCACAGCAGATTGAACATCGGGCGCGAATTGGAGATAGTCGCGTTGAGATTGGGGAACGTAGCTTCCCAAATTCTCGTAAAAAGCCTGATTGAAGAGACTCTGCCAGCCCTCCCCAATCAGGATAAGAGGTGTAGGAGGCAATGCTTCGATGATGAGTTGATTCCACATCAGCGATATTTCTGTCAGCGTGCCGGGACCGCCGGGGAGGGCGTAGGCGGCATCGCATTTTTCGATGAGGGCGTTGAGGCGTGCTTTGAGAGTCGGGTATCGCCACTCATCTGTAATCCATTGGTTAGGCTTTACATCTCGCCAAGATTCGATTTCTTCGCAAGTCACGCCGATGACCTTTCCGCCAGTTTCATTTGCGCCACGCGAGACGGCTTCCATTGTGCCGATATATCCGCCAGTCATGACGCTGTGTCCACGCTCCGCAAGGAGTTCTCCCAGCGTGAGGGCATCGTTATAAGCGGGAGAGTTGGGTTTCGGGGCTGAGCCGCCGAAGATAGTTATGTTCATAATAAATACTCGTTATTTTGTGTTCTGTTTTGATTGTAGGGGCGCAGCATGCTGCGCCCCTACAATCAAAATCTAATCCCATTCACGGGATGCATTCACTTCCAATTTATCCAAAATCGCCTTCTCCAAATCAATCTCGGCAACATCCGCCAATTGTAGCAGATAGAGGGCCACATCGGCGAGTTCTTCGGCTAAATTTTCCTTAACAAATTCTTCGTTCCACTGGAAGTGTTCGAGGATTTCGGATACTTCTAAATTCAACGAAATGGCTAAATTTCTCGGTGTTTGGGGGCGTTTGCTGTCTTCCTCGTACCATCCCTTTGAGCGGACGAAGTTATTCATAAGAATGGTCAGTTGCTCGATGGTCTTATTGGTCATTTTGTCTTTGTCCATAAAAAAACGGCTCCCAGATTTGGAGAGCCGTTAGCTGACGTACAAAAGCGAACCTATCCAGATATGGATGGTGGAAATTTTAGCGGGGTAGGGACTGGGTTCATTAACATGGTGGGGATTATAACAGCTAAAGTGAATGATACGAATCGAATATCAAATATGCGATAGAATAGGATTATGCTTTCTCCTACAGATTTAATCCTTGTCTGCTTAATTCCTTCTCCACGGGATATGGAAATCGCTCGCCTTTTAGGTTGGTACCGTATCCCGCTCCGCACTGCCCCCAAAGTTGTTTCCGTTGATTATTTAGCACTATACCAACCCTCATCTTTTGGTGCGCGTGGTGGACAGATTGAATTCGTCATCCCTGTGCATGGACACGAACTCGCCTCCCGGGCCGAACTTCTGCGTGATGAAGCCGAGCATCCCCGTGCACATGAAGAGTATTATAAAATTCAACTTGGAGCCTTAGAGAAGTTGCCGAATCCCATTTTGGCAAAAAAATGGAAGCGATTAACATTCCTATATACAACTGGTGAGTATCTTCTCGAAGCCAAGACGTTAAATGATCTTGTTGTGCAAAATGACGAGCGCAAGCTACTCCGGAAATCTTTGCGAGAGCGAGCAGAGAATTCGACCCTATACAAGACTGATTTGCCAGAAGTAGATATTGACCCTGCGTTATTAGTGGCATTATTGGGAATAAAGGAATTTTAAGCATCGTATAACGGAAAAGGATAGATAATGACAGAGAACTCTTCAAAACCTGACCACACTCACGAACCCGTCTGGACATACCGCGGCTACGAACTCCATGCTGGTGAATTCAATACTGCCATGGTGCATCTTTTTCGTGCCGAAGTCTCTCGTGCCAATGTCTGGCGGCAACGGCTAGATGCAACAACAAATTGGGCCGTCATCACCACTGGTGCGGTTATCTCGCTGGCTTTCACCCAGAAAGTTAGCCATCTTGTAATCTTGTTAAATTTATTGCTCGTGACGATATTCCTGATTATCGAAGCACGCCGCTATCGCTACTTTGAGCTCTGGTCGTCTCGAATCCGTATGATGGAAACAGATTTCTTCGCCGCCATGCTCGTGCCTCCTTTTAAACCCTCCTCAGATTGGGCAGAGGGGATGGCAGAAACCCTCTTGCATCCCGAGTTTCCCATCTCTGAGTTGGAGGCACTTGGTCGTCGTCTACGCCGTAATTACCTCTGGATTTATCTCATCGTTGGTATAGCGTGGCTTGGCAGGTTGGCTTTATTCCCCACGCCTACAAATTCTTTTTATAAAGTTATTCAAAACGCCGCGATTGAAAATATTCGCGGTGAATGGATCATGACCGCCGTTGCCATTTTTTATATCCTTGCCTTTTTATTAGCCTTTGTGACCATTGGTTTACGGCGCGCATCAGGAGAAGTCCTTGCGAACCCAGATATTATCGGATTTGATAAAGACGATGCCGATGAAATCGAAAAAGCTGTTTCCGAGAAAAAAGCCTGGTTTCGACGCTCACGTAAAAGGCAAGAATTGGTTACGCTCATTATCACCGACCAACCCAAAGAAGTTGCCCAACGTATTAACGAGCAAATGCACAGGGGCGCAACCATTCTTTCTGGTGAAGGCGCGTATACGCATGAAAAACATTCTGTACTGATGGTCGCTGTCACAAGTACCGAAATCTCTGCACTAAAAGAG
Source organism: Anaerolineae bacterium (assembly GCA_018645405.1). Lineage (GTDB taxonomy): Bacteria > Chloroflexota > Anaerolineae > Anaerolineales > Villigracilaceae > Desulfolinea. The sequence goes on from JABGOQ010000055.1 coordinate 39,896, forward strand.
ATTGTCTCTGAAATTGCCCCCAAATCCTTTGTGATGGTTGTCCCTGCAAAAAATATCTTAGGACGCGGATTTATGCCGCTGGAGGAAGAGTAATGTCAACATTAATTCAAAACGGAACAATAATCACAGCCTCTGAAACTTTTAAAGCGGATATTTTGATAGAGGACTCTGGACGCATCTCTGCCATTGGACGCGATTTACACGCTCCCAAAGCGGAGCGAATCGACGCAACCGGGAAGTTGCTACTGCCTGGGGGCGTGGATCCGCACACACACTTCGATCTGCCAATGTTTGGCACAGTCTCATCTGACGACCATTACACGGGTCATAAAGCCGCAGCTTTTGGTGGCACGACGACTGTGATCGACTTCATCAACCAAGACTTCGATTCGCTTAAGCAATGTGTAGACGCTTGGCATAAAAAAGCTGACGACAAAGCCGCGATTGATTATTCTTTTCACATGAATATCGTCAATTTTAATGAAAAGATAGCTAAAGAAATCCCCAGTTTACTGGATGAAGGTATCACAACCCTGAAAATTTTCACAGCCTATAACGGCGTTTTACGGATTGGCGATAATAGTATTTTCAAGGTTCTGCGAACAGCAGCCGAAAATGGGATGCTGACTCTGCTCCACGCCGAGAATGGGGATGTGATCGAGACTCTCGTTGACGATGCATTGAAGGCGGGTAACACGTCAACGGAGTGGCATGCTTTAACGAGACCAAGTTGGGGCGCAGGCGATGCTATTTTAAGGGTAGCAGGTATGGCACAAGCAGCGGACGCGTCGCTATATATCGTCCACATGAATACTGCCATTGGGGCAGATATGCTCAAATATTCCCGCGAGCAGGGAGTCAAGATCATGGGAGAAACCTGCCCCCAATATTTATTTTTCACTATCGATAATATGCGTCAACCCGATGGTGCGAAATGGGTTTGTTCTCCACCGATGCGTAACAAAACAGATAATGCGCGGCTCTGGCAAGCAGTTGAACGCGGTGAAATGCAGACGATTGGCACTGATCATTGCCCATTTTTCTTCGACGGTACGCAGCCGATACTTTATGAAGGGCAGGAGATTGCAATCTCCGGCAAGGAGTTGGGTGTCGAAGATTTCACCAAAACCCCGAATGGATTGCCTGCTGTGGGCGACCGCCTGCCCGTGATGTGGACGGAAGGTGTTGTCAAGGGGCGCATCACGCCGAACCAATTTGTGGCGATGAATAGCACGAACCCCGCCAAGATTTTTGGCATGTATCCGCGTAAAGGCGCGCTGCTCCCCGGCTCAGATGCGGATATTGTGATTTGGGACCCCGAGCGTAAAGTGACGCACGGTGTGGCGATGTCGCATCAGCGAACGGATTACAATTTGTTTGAGGGCTGGGAATTGACAGGGTATCCCGAAAAGGTCTTCTTGCGCGGCGAGCTCATTGTTGACGGTGATGAATGGCTTGGCAAGCGAGGGGAAGGGGAGTTCATAAAGAGAAAAGAAGGAGAGATACTGTAAAATGTCAGGAAAAACTACAGACGCTATTGTTGTACATTGTATTGATTTTCGTTTGCAAAAATATCTTGATCCGTGGTTGCAGAAAAATATTGGGCATGATAATTTTGATCGAGTTTCGCTAGCTGGATGTGTTTTCGATTTTTATGCTGTTTTACGGCAAGTGGAAATTTCAGATAGATTACATGATATTAACAGAATTATCCTTATCAACCATGAGGATTGTGGAGCGTATGGAGCGGAAGGGAATTACGCACGTCATAAATCTGACTTGGAAGAAGCAGAGCGAAAGCTGGAAGCTTTATTCCCCCATTTGAAAGTGAAAACGTATTACCTGCATTTAGATGGGGAGTTTGAGCAACTTTCTCAAACGTAAAAAAAGAGCAATGCACCCAAAAGTGCGTTGCTCTTTTTTTGTTCTTATTGCTCAAATTAACTAGAAGGGGAAATTACCACTTCGACCAAATCGCCTACTTTTGCGTCCACTCTTTTTTCTGCATTTCCGTTTACAACCGCGATTTCGAGATAGCCTTCACTGTCTTTTAGCGCGACCAAATCGCCAACCTCATGATGTCCGTAGGATTTTGAGATGCTGTCAATTTCTTGACCCAGGATATTGACTTTTGCTTCGCCTTTAATTCTATCGGTATGTAGATCTGTGCGTAGGTTGCCGAAAGTGTCGATCAGGCTGATATGCGCGTTCCAGCCAGAATCTGTTTTCTCGGGTTTTGAGAAGGGTAGCAGAATAGGATCGTCTATTGGCTTTCCTAGATTTTTTAGGGGGACACTCGCTGCAAGATGCGCCCCAACCGGAGCGAAGATGTCGCGCCCGTGGAAGGTGCTGGTGACCTGATTGAGCCAATATTCACGTTTATTTAGTTCGACGAATTTTAACGGAAGTTGTTTTTCTTCGGCATCCTGTATGAGTAACGTGAGCAAGCCGTTATCAGGTGCGACGTAGAGTTGTGTCCCCAATTGTGCGGCAATCGCTCGTCGATGTGTTCCTACGCCCGGGTCAACCACCGCGACGTGGATCGTCCCATCCCCAAAAAAAGGAGCAACGCGAGAAAGTGTGATAGCACCTTGAATCAGATTTTGGGGTTGAATCTGATGAGAGATATCTGCGATTTGGACTGTTGGGCAAATGCCCCAGATAACGCCTTTCATTACGCCGACGAATCCGTCTTGGGTCCCGAAATCAGTTAGAAGAGTGAGTACGCTCATTTTTTATCTCCTTGATGTATACTTATTCAATAGTAGTATAAAGCATTTTGGCAGACAAGCCTTTGGAGGAATTTATGCCCGAAGTTGAAAAAACACCTGCAAGTATTCTTTCTGAAATTCAGCAAGGGTTGAAAAAAACACAAGCTGAAGAGCGACTAAAGGCGATTGAGAAGCTAAGCGGATTGGCTTATAGTAGCGAGACGATTTTGCGCCAACTTGAAAAAATGGCAGCCAAAGATCGCAGTGCAGTCGTGCGCACAGCCGCTTTAAGCGCATTAGATTTGCCCGTGCATAGGCAGATTTTTAAGCGGATATCAAAGCTCCCGCAATCTATACGTGAAGTTTTGGTAAAAGAAATCCATCGCTGGGAGAAAGAAGGTTTACTAAAAGAAGAGGTTGCCGAGGCTTTGGAAAGACGTTATGCTTTTGATTTCAAGTTCTCTGCTAAGAGTAAGGTAGCTTCGCCTGTTCTTACTGCTAAACCTGCAAAAGTTCCCCCTCCTAAACCTTTAAAACCCAAGAAGCCAAAGCGATCTCTGGCGCAAGTTTTATTTAGCGAATCCAGTATTAAGATCGCTTTATATTTGGGGGCGTTTTTTGTAATTGCAGCAGCATTGATTTTTGCCGCTGCGATTGAAGAACTGCGATTACCGATTCTTTTATTTGTGACGATAGGGTTTTTATTGGGCGCGCTTTCTCTTAAAAAAAGATTGCCGCAACCTAGCTTTACGCTTTTTATTGTTTTCTCTACGCTTTTAGCTGTGGATGCTGGTGTTCTCTCTGATATGCTCAACCTTCGTGGTGACGCGAATCATTTTTATTGGGCGGTTGTCTTTTTCTTTATCGCCGCTGTATGGGGATTTAGCATTTGGTTTTATCAATCTCGTTTTTTTAGTGTGATGGCATTTGGTGCATTACTGTTGAGTGTGCTTAACTTTGCTGACCCATTTGATGTGCCGCCCGCCTTAGATGCTTTGTTGATTTCTCTTGCTGCCTGGGGAGCATTGCTTGGTGTTAAACTTTTAATAAAATGGAAGGACAAAAGTTTTGCAAAGCCTCTTTTCTTTGCCATCCAAATTTCCTTAGTAAGCGTTCTTCTAATATCCTTTTTTTCCTTGCCCTTTATGGAATCCCGTTGGAGCGATGGCTGGTGGTTTGCTGGCGGGCTGACGTGGCTTCTGATTGCTGCAGCATTTATCTACAGCAACATGATCTGGCAGATGCCAATCTTCCCCTATTTGGCTGTTGGCGCACTAATCCCTGTACTCTGGATGATGGTCAATAGTTTTGGCGAGATTGCGAGCTCCATGCAAGTCTTCCTGGCTTGGTTTTGGGGAACTTTTTTTCTTGCTGCAAATGTTGCTTTTTCTGATTTCATCAAATCAGAAAAGTGGAAGAAATATAGTTTGCCATTTCTTCTTGGATCTGGGGTTATTTTTACAGGGGCATTATCTTTGGCCTCTATTCGAGCCTTTGACGTAGACCATACTACCCCTCTTTTCTTGGTCTTGATAGGGATTGCGATTAGCTACGTAGCTTTCCATATTTACAGACCACAACTTATCTTTTGGTCTATTTCCTTGACCTCAGTCACCATCGCGTATTTCTTCTTTTTTGAACTCCCCTTCATGGAGAATATCGAGTTTTTTATCGGATATAAGCTTGCTTTAGCGAGTCTTTTGCTTCTTCTGCCTGATTCTCTTTTACCGCGCGAGACAAAAGAGAATCCTTGGAGAATTCCATTGCAAATTTTGGGTGGCTTAATGACATTCTCTTTTATGATAACCATTTTGGAAGGAAGAGAAACTGATTTACAAGCCGCGTTACTCTTTGGTCTGATGGCGGTATTTTTCTTTTTCTATGCAATGCGCCTGCGCGTTTATCTGGCGTATATCGCAACAACTTTTCTCGTGCTTGCCATATTCTTTGCAAGCGAAATTTATGGCTCTGATCTATGGTTGCCTGCCTTAATGACATTAGCTGTAATTTATTACGGTCTTGGTCTTTTATTAAAAAAACAGGAAAAGTGGACAAAGGTCTTCCGTTTCAGCTGTCTTATTCTTGGTAGTCTTCTTGTATTCACGGGGTTGGTAGATGCTCAAGCAGGAACGGGATGGTACAAGGGCTGTTCAGTTCTGGAGTATTCCTTCGTAATTAAGGACGTATTCAAGC
>JABGOQ010000173.1 GCA_018645405.1 Anaerolineae bacterium
TTCCCTGAAGAAAAAATGAATTTTTTCCAGCCCCCAGCAAAGGCGCACATAATCCCTCCTTGTCCGTCCTCACTCGCTCGATTATTTTGACAGAGTGCAAATTGTGATGCGTCATACCCATTTCTCTTCTACAACGCTTTCCCAAATTGGAGCAGGCTATTCATCGAGAATTGTTGCAGGAACGGCATCGTACATCAAACGCATAAGTGCAAAATAAGCCCCACCAAAACCGATTATCCCAGATACGATTGTTTTGAGTCTCATATTTTCCTCCTCCTGATAGTTCAGTTGATGGTAAAAGATAGTGGACTTTTACTTCATCTTATCCTCCGATAATCGCTTCAATACCATATTCTGCAAAGATCGCAACAGATTCTTCTTGTTCGTCTTCGCTCGGTTCTTGCAGCTTACCGGGATTGTATTCCCCGCCAAGTTTTTGATATTTCCGTGCAGCGATATTGTGATAGGGGAGCAAATTCACTTTTTTCTTCTCACCATCTAAACCAGCAACAAAAGCAGCTGTTTGGCGTATATTCTCTTCATCCGCATTCACCCCTTTAACCAGCGGGATGCGGATATTAATCGTCGCGCCAGTTGCGGATAGCGTCTTTAAGTTTGCAAGAATTTGCTCGTTAGGTACGCCTGTCCATTTTTTATGCTTAACACTGTCCATCGTTTTTAGATCATAGAGAAAATGATCAGTACGCTTAGCGACCTCAAGCAGAGTTTTGGTTTTTGCCAAGCCGGTCGTATCGACTGTGCGATGGATACCGCGCTCGCCACATTCGTCGAGTAGTTCGATCAGAAAGTCGGCATGTTGTAACGGCTCACCACCAGAGAAGGTCACCCCTCCACCAGATTGATCGAAGAAGACACGTTCCTTTTCGATCTTTTCCATGATCTCTTCTTTGCTCATTGTGCGACCAGAGATCTCGGTCGCCTTGGTGGGGCAGACATCGGCACAGATGCCACAGAGTTTGCATAGCTCCGGGTCAGTGACAATGCCTTGCGGGGTCAGCACGCAAGCGTTTTCTGGACAGGCTTCCACGCAAGTGTTACAGCCGATGCATTTATCGGCTGTATAGAGTTTTTGGGGGCGCGGGGATATGCTCTCCGGGTTATGACACCACGCGCAGGAGAGGGGACATCCTTTCGTGAAGACGGTCATGCGGATGCCGGGGCCATCGTTGATGGCATAGCGTTTTACGTCAAAGATTAAGGGTTGCATTTTAATTTGATGTGATGTCATTGCAAGAAGCATACTTTTGCGACACGGCAATCTCCCGGTAGAAAGGGAGATTGCTTCACCCCGAAAAGCATCGGGGTTTGCAAAGACAAATTCTTTTGGGGATTAGGTAACTCATCCCATCTCCATCCATTAAACAGTATCAAGCTCAAAACACGCACGAAGCGGCTTTTCATTCTAGAAGGCTTCATTCTGCGTGCGCTCAATGACTTCCTGCTGGAGGTCGGCGTTCATATCGTTGAAATAATCACTGTATCCAGCCATGCGGACGAGCAGATCCTTATAATCGTCAGGGTTTTCTTGCGCGGCGAGGAGGGTGGCAGTATCGACGATATTGAACTGGATATGATGCCCGCCAAGCGTGAAATAGCTACGGACGAGATGCCCGAGCTTCTTAATATCTTCATCGCGTTTGAGCAGGCTGGGCAGAAAACGCTGATTAAGCAGGGTGCCGCCCGATTTGGTGTGATCAATTTTTGTGAGCGATTTAATGACAGCAGAAGGCCCATTTGTATCTGCACCATGTGATGGGGATGTGCCATCAGAAATGGATTTTCCTGCCAAACGGCCGTTGGGTGTTGCGCCCATGACCTTGCCAAAATAGACATGGCAGGTGGTGGAAAGCATATTTAGATGATATTGCCCGCCCTTGATATTGGGCTGCCCGTCGATGAGATCGAAAAGATCTCTGTAGATTCGCTGGGCGATGTCGTCGGCGTAATCGTCGTCGTTGCCGAAGAAGGGCGTGCGATTCATGATGGTTTGGCGCATGAATTCATCGCCTTCAAAATTTTTGGCGATTGCATCGAGCATTTTCTCCATCGTGAAAGTTTTACCTTCAAAGATATGTTTTTTGAGCGTGGTCAGACTATCGGTGATCGTTCCCAAACCCGTGCATTGGATGTAGCTGGTGTTATAGCGCGGCCCGCCGTTGTAATAATCTTTGCCCGTCGAAATGCAATCTTCGATGACGACTGATAGGAAGGGTGCAGGGGCATATTTAGCAAACATGCGGTCAATATAGTTGCTGACGCGGATCTTCTGGTCAATCACAAAAGCAAGTTGCTTGCGGAAGGCGGTATATAGCTCTTCGAAGCTGGTGAAGTCACGCGGATCACCCGTTTGGGTTCCGGCAACTTTTCCGGTAACGGGATCAAGCCCATTATTAAGGGTGACTTCGAGAATTTTGGGGACGTTGAGATAGCCCGTTAGCAGATAGGCTTCTTTGCCGAAAGCGCCGACTTCGATACATCCGCTGCAACCGCCTTCGCGGGCATCTTCGAGCGTTTTTCCCTGGCGAAGCATTTCGAGAATATAAACATCAGGATTAAAAATGGATGGGTAGCCGTGCCCCTGACGAATAACGTGCGCAGCAGCGTGGAGGAAACGATCGGGCGTTTTGGTGCTGATATGTACCGAGTTTCCCGGCTGCAAAACATGCAACTCTTCGACCACATCAAGCATGATATAGGAAACTTCGCTGGTGCCGTCTGAGCCATCGCGCTTCACGCCACCGAGATTGATATTGGTGAAATCGTTATAGGTTCCGCTCTCTCGCGCGGTGATACCGACTTTCGGCGGCGCGGGGTGATTATTGACCTTGATCCAAAAGCAGGAGAGCAGCTCTTTGGCTTCGTCGCGCGTTAGCCTGCCATCGGCAACTTCTTTTCCATAGAATGGAGCAAGATGCTGGTCAAAATGACCTGGATTCATCGCATCCCAACCATTTAGTTCGGTAATGGTTCCCAAGTGGACGAACCAGTACATTTGAATAGCTTCCCGGAAGTTGCGGGGGGCATTTGCGGGAACATGTCGGCAAACTTTAGCAATATCAAGCAATTCCGCCTGGCGTTGTTCGTCGCTCTCTTTTTCTGCCATTTCTTCTGCCAAATCTGAATGGCGCTCAGCAAAGACGATCACAGCATCGCAAGAGATTGCCATTGCTTTCCATTGATCGGCTTTGTCGGTTGCTTCGGAATCATTCAGATAATCGAGCGCGGCGATATTTTCTTCGATCTCGCGTTTGAAATCGAGCACCCCTTTTTGGTAAATCTTCCCATCCAACGCGGTGTGACCGGGTGCGCGCTGCTCCATAAACTCGGTAAAAAGACCAGCTTGATAGGCCGCTTTCCACTCTTCAGGAACGTGATTGAATATCCGTTCGCGTTGAGTTTTGCCATCCCAATACGGGATTACTTCACGTTCGTAGGTATCAATATCTTCCTGCGCGGTGTAATAAGGCTGCATATCGCGCGTATTGAGGACATTGAAATCTTCCACACTGTGACAGGTCAACTCGGGAAAAGTAGGAATGGCCTTGGGTTTGGGCCCGCGCTCACCAACGATCAATTCATCATCTGCAAGATAGAGAGTCTTCTTCTGGCAATGATCCAGAAAAGTTAATGCCCGCAAAACGGGAATAGAATATTTACCGTAATTCTCTTTATAAAAAGCGGTTTCGTGCAAGGCGCGTTCAATGGAGATGGTTGGTTCGGTTTCCACGCTCAATTTACGCAAACGCTGAATACGCGGATTCATGCCAGGGCCGATCTTATTTTCAAGCGGAGCGTAGAAATTCCCTTCTGCTAAAGCTGGTCTTTCGGGGGTTGGATTTTTAACGTCGACTTTTTCAAACATGCTATTCTCCTCTAAGAATAAACTTTGGGGAAACTAAAAGATGTCTTTGTTGAAAAACAACAAAGTTTTTATTAAAAGTAAATTGTCGGTGTTAGGGGGGAATGCTATTTATAGAGCATCAGGCAGCTAAAGAGACGGCGGTAGCTTTTGCATAAATTGGTTAGAATTACATCCTTAGCCATCGTTATCTCCTGAAGTAATCACACTATACAGGAGGAATTTGAGAGAGTCAAGTTATTTGGGCTTGAACTGTCTTTCTGTGGCGCAGCAGATAGTAAATTTGGCTTTATTAAAGGAAAGCCGGTGATATTATTGAAGTGAAAATGGGGATATTGGCTTTATTTGCGACATCAATCTCATCGAACAAACCCTGAGTGTAGACTTCGATAGTCGTTCCATAGGCTATGAATGGAATGAAGCAGATGAGTTGGCCTTGGCTTATGCCATTTCTGTGCACAAAGCTCAGGGGTCAGAATCCCCCTTGATCGTGATGCCAGTCGTGACCCAGCATTATATGATGCGGCAACGCAATCTGTTCTACACCGCTATCACCAGAGCAAAGAAACTCTGTGTTCTAGCAGGCAGCCAGCGGGCGATCGGGATGGCGGTGTGCAACAACAAAGTCGCCCACCGCTTCACGGCGCTGGATGGGAGGTTGAAAGGGGAGTATTAGCGGATCTCTAAATGCGTGGGGCGTAGCAAAATCTAATCCAAATCGGGGGATTTACAGAAGGAAAACACTTCACATAAAGGTCAGGTAGCATGCAGTCTCTGATGTATTCTGCTGAAACAGCTCATCAAAGCATCTGTTTTTCAGGTGTTCACTCCGAAAAAGCACTTCGCAAAGTTACCGCGAAAGGCAGACAACGTGAAAATCACTCATCAACTACAGGATATCCCTTGGGATTTCCTGTTCAATCTCTGGTGTTTTTTTCTTTCTCAATGATTTTAGAAAGGTATACCAACCCTTTTTGACCATAGGAACAAAGACTGGATACTCTTCAGCTACCAAAATTTGAGCACGCGTATTCCAAAGTTGGTTATAGAAAAATGAGACGGGGTTTTTCTCCTCTTTTAACAATATCGCACGAACTTCTGCCTCCTCAGCACTTTGCATACTTTCAGAAAAAACATTCACTAGCGTTGCTCCCCAATATTGCCGTCTCCATTTTGGAGTTATATATACCCCATCTAATATTGCAAAATTTTGTTCATCCTCGAATCCAGTTACAAAACCAATTAACTCATCTCCCGCGTGTAGGCATAGCGTCGTGCGATTTATCTGTTTGAGCAAGACATCCCAATCTGCTTTGACGAGCAGTGCAGATAACTTTGGGACGTCATCATCAACAGCAGGAGAAAAGAATAGAGAATCTGGTAACGGGGATTTTTTACTAAAAAATCGCTTCAATTTCCAAATCAACCCGGGGAGTAAAGGCAGCGCAAGAGTAAAAACAACGATCAGACCAGATCGATAATAGTAGGGTTCGCTGGAACGCAAGAGAATCACCCCAACGATCATCACGTTATAGGTGAAGTGTGAGATGATGGCTGTCAACAGATCAAATTTTAGAAATACAAGTCCCAAAAGAATTGCTACAGGAATCAACTCTACGCCACGCACATAAATGGGGTAAGTCACATACCCGCTATGTGCGAATGCCCATAATGCACCAGGGATAAGTACAGCCAGCCAAGTCAGTTTTTTGCGGAAAATCCACAGGAAAAGTGAAATACCGACCATGCGGAAGAATAATTCTTCTATCAGTGCTGCGGAAAGACCAACATCAAAAGCGTACAAGAAGGGAAAAGGTGTTGCAAAAAGATCGCTGTAGTCCGCTCTCACTGGCGACCACCAACCCAGATATTTGGAGGTGAGCAAATAAAAGGACACCATATAGCCCATTTGCACCCCGCCAAACATTAGTCCTCGCCAGGCAGAGCGGCTGAAGGATAGCCAACGCTCATCTCCTCGTTGCAGAATACGATCTTGTCTTGGCCAAACTAACTTCGAAAGTGCCTGTGCGCTTATCCATGCATAGAACACAAAAGCAAAAGAGAAGAATGCGCTAAAGATCGTCCCCAATATGGTGAGTGCCCAAAAAAGCGTGTAATCCTGTGTTGTGTCATATGAAAGTGGAGATAGTGAAATTAAATTAAGAGTCGCTGCTAGTGAGATAAATCCTGCGAGCAATGCGGGCCACAAAGCCTGTTTACCGTCTGGGCGAATCAGCACTATCCCAAAAAGACCGGCTATGGCAAAACCCAGAAACCCGAAGAAGTAAGCGACCATACTAAGAATTCCTGCCTGATTTCGCTCTGCGGCATACTGACGGATAAAAGCTTCGGGGACTTTAATCCAATAATCGATGTAGCCTACTTGATCCCCCTGTACAACGAGATTGTAACGTAGCTCGGATTCTCCTGCTGAGAAAGCGCGCGACTTCCAAGCAAAGGAGTGATCTATACGCCCCCCCGAACGCGTCTCGCTAGCAGCCTCAACTTGCTCCCATTTAGATGCATCCCAGCCTGCATACTGGATGAGGAAACGCTCAGCAATCAAATTTGCTTCATCCTGAGAAATAGCTGCGCCAAGCGCATCTTCCCCCATAATATGCTTGAAGCCCAGAAAATCGCCATCTGGCATCAAATAGACAATAAATTCTTCTTTTTCCAGTGGCTTGAACCAGCGTGCTTTCCAATAATAAAGGGGCCACTCTTCTTCAGCCATACGCCGATTGGATTCTTCGACCCCCAGAGTGCGTTGAACATAATAGAGAGGAGAACCTCCTCCTGAAAAGGAGTTAACAAACTTATAGTCTTGCGCTTCGTGACCAAATTCTGTGATGCGTCATACCCTCCAAGACATATGATAATGTAGAAAGAATCGTATTGG
>JABGOQ010000023.1 GCA_018645405.1 Anaerolineae bacterium
TATAACCACCAACAATATTTAAGGCGGCAGCAACTGGCACTATAGCAATGACATAAGTTAACGGAAGACGCTTACTGCGTTTCCGAGGTGCAGCTTTTGTTTCTGTGGACATAGATATTCCTCCAAAAGGTTTTTAGGTGAACAAGAAGATTTTAAATCTAAGAAAACACGGGATATTTTCGGCTGTGCACCTCCTCATATTATCTAAGCACTTTAACAAATAGATTCAGTGGTACGCTTGACTTTGATGCTCATTTGTTATATAAAACAATGACAAGACGTCTATATACGTTCTATTATATCGAATATTTAATAAATTGCAAGCACTTTCTTTCAGGAGATCCAATTTGTTGCCCAAGATTAATCATTCAAGCCATATCCCTATTAATGAGCAGATCGCACAATGGATGCGACAAAATATACTCTCTAGTCGCTGGTCTCAGGATCTAAAATTACCATCTGAGGATGATCTGGCCGCCAACCTCAAGGTGAGCCGTGGCACGATTCGAAAAGCGATTGAAATCCTGATTGATGAACGGCTTTTGATGCGGATTCATGGGAAAGGCACTTTTGTCGACAATCATCTTGTATTTGAACAACAGCCTGCTGGACGGATAGCTGGTTTTTCCCGCGATCTGATTAGTCGGGGTATTCCCTTCTCTACAGATGTGTTGTTATCTGAGATTATTGCCCCCGATACTGAAGTCTCTGACCTGTTGTCCTTGAAACCAAAACAAAAAATCTTTCATATGAAAAGGTTGCGTATTGTGCGAAATAACCCCGTGATCTTTGTTGAGAACCACATTGTGCATGATTTTTGTGAGGGTATTGCAAGCATTGACTTTAAAACGAAGCAGCTTTATGCAACTTTAGAAGATGAATTTAAGCTAAAACTCGATTGGGCGCGTCGTACTTATATTGCTAAGATTGCCGATAAAAATATTGCCCAATTGCTGAAAATTAAATTTGGTGCTCCAGTGATGTACCTGGAGGAGCTTTACCATTTGGTAGGAGATACGCCTGTTGAGTTGACCCGCGCCTGGATTAATGCAGAAGTATTTCATATCAGCACATTGATTAAACGAGATGACGAGAAGAGAGACACACCTGGGATTTACCGCTAGTTTCTAAATAATAAAATTTGGAGGAACGAGATGTCACTAACACCGAGAGAACGAGTTTTAGCCACTATCAACCATGAGGTGCCGGATCGTGTACCAATCGTAATGGGGGTGAGCAACGCGACGGGAATCAAAATGAAACCTTACCGCGAGCTGAAACAACTGATTGGGGTGAAAGCAGACGATAATTATATTTATCAATGGCCTGAACTAGGGACAGCTGAGATTGATGAGGAGACCATGAAGCGGCTGCGCGTGGATGTACGCGGGGTTTTGGATGTTGAGGCATCTGAAAATCTGGAGCGCAACCGGACTCGCGACCCACACTCACCCTACATAAGCTCTTGGGGCACAGGACAAAAAGAAATTGAACCGGGTGTATGGTTTCCAGGAGTACATCCTTTGGCAAAGGCAACCACCATTGAAGCAATTGAAAACTACCCATGGCCGGATATGAGTGACCCCACCAGAGTAGCTCATGTAAAAGCTCAGGCTCAACAACTAGCCGATGAAAACCAGCACGCAATTATGGCAACCCCTTGGTTACTATTCCCCTTCGAACGCGCCTTTGGACTCCAGGGGATGGACAATTTTTTAACCAATTTGGCATTACATCCAGATTTTGCCAAGGCTCTACTGAAAAATAATGCTGATCTGTGCAAAACAATGATGGGCAGCTTCTTGCATGAGATTGGTGATAATATCGACATTATAAAGATCGGGGATGATCTGGGTACACAGGAAAGCTTGCTGATGTCTCCCAAAATGTATCGGGAAATCTTGAAACCAATCCATGCGGATTTGATCGCATATACCAAAGAGCGCACCAATGCCAAGGTGCTATTCCATACCGATGGGGACGTACAACCTTTGATCGATGATTTTGTGGAAATCGGAATTGATATCCTCAACCCAATCCAGACCTCAGCTGGAAAGATGGCAGATCTAGAAGGACTAAAAAAGCGTTTTGGGAAGAAGATGGTCTTCTGTGGAGGCATTGACACACACAAAGTACTGCCGCACGGCTCACCTGATGACGTGCGACAAGAAGTCCGACGGGTGATCAATGCTTTAGGACCGGATGGCGGATTTATGGTGTCCTCCGTACACACGGTGATGAATGATGTGCCTGCTGAAAACATCCTGGCAATGGTGGATGCTGTTGAAGAATTTGGCCACTATCCGCTGGGCAAATAGAAGTACTTGTTGGCCTGCTGTTCCAGTTCTAAAAATGGATATTTAAGCAAAAAAGGTACTGTATAAGTGCCTCTCAGTAGCGGGGGCAGGACTCGAACCTGCGACCTCTGGGTTATGAGTTTAGCTGCTAATTCCGCTTGATTTCACGAACAATTTCGTCCCTTGAGCCAAGTTGTTTAGTTCTGTGGCTGCCCACCGATAAGTTGCAGCGGACTTGGCTGCGCCAAGGTGGTACGCGGCGCAAAAAGCTAAGTCTGGTTCGGGCGTAAAACTCAAACGTAGCTAAAATGCCGAGCCGGTGAATAAACCATTGTGCGGCAAAATGAGATACGGGAGAAGAATGAGATAGGTCAGTTACAAAGTAGAACAAAAACTATTTCAAAACCATAATCCTGTTTTAGAAATGGTGATGCTCTGCTGGTGACTATGGCTCCTCTCGCCGCACCACTCCCTCCCGCCACGCATAAACGGCCGCTTGTGTGCGGTCGCTCAAATGCAATTTACTAAAGATGTTGGTGATATGACTCTTCACCGTCTTTTCGCTTATGACTAATGCGGCTGAAATCGCCCTGTTGTTCATCCCATTCGCAATCAAGCGCAAAATCTCCATTTCACGGTCAGTTAATATCATGAACGGGTTGACTTCATCGCGCAATCCTTGCATTTCGCGTACCACACGAGCCGCGACGCGCGGATTCAGCACTGCTTCCCCCTTAGTGGCTTTGCGAATCGCGTCAGCCAACTCATCGGGGTCAATGTCCTTGAGCAGATAGGAGAGTGCGCCCGCCCGAATTGCAGGGAAAATATGTTCGTCTTCATGGTGCGAGGTCAGCACAATGACCTGGGTGCGCGGGCTGAGATTTCTGATGCGACGTGTCGCCTCTACCCCATCCATTTCGGGCATATTCAAGTCCATCAGCAACACATCCGGGACATGCTGTTGGATAAGATCAAGTGCAATACGGCCTGAATCTGCTTCTGCCACCACCTTGATGTCGTGCAGGGTGGCAAAGTAAGCGGATAGTCCCATGCGCACCATCTTGTGATCATCTACGAGCATAACCGTGATGGGGTCTGTCATCTGCAATCCTTCATTTTTTTTTCGCTCGCTGCCAGATAAACGCGGCCGCGAGCGCTATGAGTAAACCGATACCGATAGACAGCCAGAGTGGGAAGCGAGCAGTGGTTGCATCATCGCCCGGCGGCACTGGAATTGCAGACAGATTGCAGTCGGGGCAGGGCGGCAAATTGTCCTTACGCCACGCATCATACTGTTCGCGCAGCGCGATAAGCGGATTAGCGCCCCCAACAGGCTCTGACACGCTGAGATAGAGCGTTGGCGCGTCCACCGCATCCGTATTCGATTCTCCAACATTTGCCACTGCAAATGGAACGTCATTACCTTGCGCCACCATGATAAAGGCAGCCGCGGCCGTTTGCTGAACGCTCTCATTACAACGTTTATCTCCCCCTGCAGCCGATCCCGCTTCCATTGCACGCATCAGTCTGTCTGAGAGGGTAACGGAGCCCAGCGTTTCGTCACTAAAAGCATCGAGGGCTGCATTAACAACTTCTTCACTTTCCAGGATGTTGCCTTGCACAGTCACGGGAAACGGCGTGTCGCGCTGTTTATTTCCAGCCCAATTATTATTATCGGCCCCAGTATAGCCAGCAACGGTTGCCTGTCCATCTGATAATGTGATGATGCCATATTGACGAGTAGCGGCTTCAGTATCGGCCGCAGTCACGGCATCGATAATCTCATCAGCTGAGGCTCCTGCCATGAGCGCCTCAAAAACACGATTTCGGTTTTCGATTGAAATGGCAGCTTGTGTTGCCGCTACGCCTTTTCCGGGAACTAGTGCTGCCAGCACATCAATTGGGACTGCGACACAGGAGGCTGCCGCGATGCCAACTTCGCCTGTAGCCGGGTCAACTGCGACCACCGACCAGGTGCTGGGCTGTTCCGCTGTCCGGCAGCCAACTACGATGAACATTAATCCAAGAAATACGACTAAATTTTTCATTCTTATTTTCCTTTTATATATTAATATCAATTTTTGCCATTACCTTTGTCCCTTGACCGCGCTCACTGGTAAGGGTTAACTGCCCATTTGCTTCCGTTACGCGCTGCCGCATGGTGGAGAGACCAAACCCACGTTGCACCTTTTGCGGATCAAAACCCTGCCCATTGTCAGTGATGGAGAGTGAGACAGCGTGTGGTGTGTAGTGCAAAAGCACATCAACGTGGCTGGCTGTGCTGTGGCGGGCGATATTGGCGAATGCTTCTTGCACAACGCGGTATAGGGTGTGTTCGATAGTTGGCGACAATGGCCGTTCCCCCTGCACTGCGAGATCGACAGTGATGCTATTTTGCGCCGTCCAATTCTGGACAAATTGACGTAGTGCGGCAGGCAAATTGTGACCATCAAGTTGGGCAGGGCGCAATTCTTCAATCACCCCTTTCAAATCTTGTTGGGATTGTTTGAGCAAGTTTTCGGCCGTTTCTAAATGCCCCAGCGCAACACCCGCATCAACTCCTTGCTGCGCCAAATTTCTGGCTGCCCGCACCTGCATCAGCGCGGCAAAGTGTTGCTGCTTCACAGTATCGTGCAGTTCCCGCGCTAGCCAATTGCGTTCTTTCAGCGTGGCTAACTCCTGCCGGCTTTGTAACAGCGTTTTAATCTGCTGCGCCATCTGTTTGAGTCGGTCACCCAATCGTCCGATTTCATCCTGCGAACCATCTTGCGGCCCAACCGTGAAATCGCCCCGACTGTAAGCATCTGCGACTGTTTCCAAATTCATCAGCCGCCGCACCATATTCCGCGACATCATGTAGCCAAACAACATCCCAAATGGGGTGACGCCGATCAGCAAAGCAACGGCTGTTACCCCCACAATTCCACCAAACAAGGAGAGATATTTAGACGATCTCGAAGCAGGAATGACATTGAGCGCCATCGTACCCCACACTTTTTCATCCATATACTTTTGCACAGGTGCAAGCAGATACCAACTGCCGTCAGCCATCTGTTGATATTTATCATCCGGGTCAAACTCTCCCTTTATCGCCCGGTCGGCAAACCATGTGGGGTCAATTTCGTCTGGAGGGGCGTAGGCCTGGCCGATTGCCTCACGCTCGAAGGGCGTCTGTGCCACAACCATGCCATCCAGGTCAAAGATAACAAAGGGCTGAGACGATGCGAATACGTAGAACTCGCTAGCATTCTTTGACTCATATATCTCCGTCATCCATTTTTGCAATCCTTCTAAATCATGGCGTTGTAAATAATCGCTGGCTTGTGGCGCAAATTCAAGTTCCATAGACGTCAGTAAAATCGTTTCATCAAATTGCGTAGTAATCGCCACCCCCATCAACCCGCCTAATACTATTATTTCCAACGCCAGTAGCGCAGAGACCGTCACCAATGTGTAGGTAAGGGTCAGACGTGTCTGTAAACTCTTTAGCGCTGCGCGAATTCGTTGTCTCATGGGGCGCTCGATGTTTTCAATGCAATGTTTCCAGATCCCGATTCTTTCAGTTTCATTGTATTCACAATATTTCCTCAAATTGTAAAATCTGGATTAAAAGAGAAGCGAAATATTACCAAATATGACAGCAAAAATCGCAAAGATAGCAAATGGAATACTGATTGCGAGAAAAAAAACTGCAACAATTACAATTGGAACGACCGCGAAATACGCAGTTTTTTTGAATTGCTCTTTTATGCGCGTGCTATTTCGAATCTTGTTAATAGCCCATCCTTCAATAAAACCGACCAAGCCCCAGAATAAGCTGCCCACAACCACTGCTATGAGAAAAGTCCCAAAAGCTGTATCCAGAAAGGCCAAGGTTTCGAATGTGTACGTCAGAGCCATAAATATTACAAAGAGCGGGGCATCAGCAACCATGAAGAACAACTGGAGCAGTGATTCATCACCATGCCTGAAGAACACAAACAAAAACATAGCAGTACAAAAATGCACGGCTGCGAAGATAAGAGAATACTGATAAGGTGTTCGTTGCTTGAATTCCATAGCTTCATAAATCCCTATATAAACCGTTGAACTTTCTTTGAACAAATAAGCGCTTCCCCTATTTCATATAGGTCAGGCCAATCAGTTTACCCAGCCCTTCGCTTGTAAAGGAGTCAATTGTGCCTGAATGATCGCCTTCACCAACAAGAACCGTTGTGCCTTTGCTTTCCAAAAATGTCATTTCGGCCTCTAAAAGGCGGCCAACTTGCTCATCCGTTTTGCCATAGATGTAGATAACATTGCTCAGGTCAATATTTGCCAGCAACTCAGTATACCGTTTATGGCCTAAACCGGCGGCTAGTTTTGCCATATTGCCATCGACAAATTCGCTACCCCCACCCATACCGGCCTCATCGGCTGAAACAGGTTTAATCGTCACGCCATCCACAAAGCCCACCATGCGCCCCTCAGAAAACGGCTGCCATACCTCAGCGGGCATATCGAGACGCCCGACCACAATCAAATACCCATCAGCAACATTCCCCTGTGCCGCCAACAAATTTTGTACCAGAAATGCCCCAAACGAGACGCCGACGACATAAACTTGTTTCCCGGCATTTTTGAAATGGCTCACCACATCGGCCAGAATCTGGGTGCTTTCCGTGTCAAACACTTTGGCCTCGTCGAAAGAAATTTCACGTTTCGTAAAGTGGTGTGGTGCCAATGTCTGTGTCTGGTGGACATCCACCAAATAAACATCAGCCTGGTTCACGGCTGCAAAGGTTCCGGCAAATTCTTGTGTATCCAGGGTGGGTACAGGACCGCCCTGTACGTAGATAATTACCACATCGCTGTCTGGATTGCCAATAGCAGCCATTTTGCTGGCCAGTGTGCCAGACAGTGCGCCCGCAGGGCCTCCTTGGATCGGTTGGGTGATCAAGCCGTACTGCTCAATTTCAGCGTCAGTCATTTCGTAAATGCCATCGGCGGGGGCAGCATAGATCGTGAACCAGTAAAACGCATCATCCCCCAGCATATCCTCAATATATTTTCGATTTTGTTCATGTTCAGGCGAATCTTTTGGGAAATCGGCCGCTTCCCGCGCACCATCTGACCAAGAATGGACACCAATATGCGCCCCACGCTCCATCGACCGCTCCACGCCGGATAAAAAGAGATCGACTCCGCCCGAATCGATTTGGCTGTGTGACAGCAAGCGGGTATTCAATCCCTGCTCGCGCACAAAGTAAGCCAGCTTGATCATCGTATCGTCATCCATTGATCCGGGCACGATTTCTTCTACCAACGTGGTGACTTGTGGGTTTTCGGCAATGATTTGGGTGAATTGGTCGTAGGTTTTGCTATTGATCTCCCCGTTCATCCATACTTCTTCCCCGCGTACTTCAAAGCGGGTGATGGGGACAGTGTTCATGACTAAAATAAGGGGCATTTCTAAAAGCTGCGGGAAAAATTGAGCGGCTGCAATGACGAGTACAACTAGGGCAATCAGGCTGATAGACAGCCATTTGAAAAATTTTTTGAAACGCTTCATGATAGTAATCCTTTGTGCTTAGGGCTTACACAATTCGGTGAGGAATGGTCCGAAAAAGGATGTTCCCCCAGCACCCTTTTTCGAATAAATTAGTTGAAAACTAGAATAATGCGGCCACCATGCCATTTACAGCCAAAACGATCACAATGACTAGGGCGCACAGGGTCAGGAAGGTGTAATAGGATCGCCTTGCTCTGGGCCAGTATGCCTTACGCCAGGCGATAACCGTGACCACAACCGCGCCGGCAGCCAGCAACATCAGGCCGGCAAAGATCCACAGCAGCAAAGGAGTCTCCGCCTGATAGAGGGGTTGAAATGAAGTAAGGAACAACATTTGCAAAGTCGCGCTCTCACGGATCATACTGACAATGCTGATGAAAAAGGCGATCAGCATTACGCCATGCAGCAAGACGAGACCAATGCCGATCTTCCATAATCGCTTTGCTGCCAAGTTAGACTCTATCTGTTGTGTCGGCTTTCCGCGCAATCGGGCAACCACAAATTGCCCAGGTAGCACGAGAACTGTTGAAAAGAGTCCCAGTAGGCCAAATGCCAGCAGGGTGAGCGCTAACGAGCCTAGCTGAACAAGCATTGTTGTAGTTGGAGACAGATCGGACAGGCAGGTTGTGTCAGGCTCCTGAGCTGGGTTGTCTATAAATTGAATGACTATCTCGTCAACGCATTTGTCGCCGAACGCTACGACATGGCTCCCGGTCGGATGGACATAGTTGTAGCTGTTCGAGAGATGTTTCGCCGCCTCATCCGCAAACCAGGGAGGCGTAACCGGGTCGAAGTGCCCCGACAGCAATAAAGTGGGGATGTCGCTCACGACTGGCTCATCTACTGTTGGCGGCAATGGCTCTACGGACCAAGACGCGCAGGCATCGAGCATAGATTGCAACTCATCCTTGCCGTTATCTGCAATAATTGGCCGCACGCCATCCAGGGGAGCGTCTTCCATCACAAAATCAGCATCCTCGGCACAGATAACCGACATGTACATCCCATCACTAAACTCACGGTCAAAAGTCAACATGTCCATCAATACCGCTAAGAGGCTATAGTTGCCCCTCTCCACTGTAGCAACCAGGCGCGGAAAGATGAGGTAGGCGCCATGCAGATAGGCGATTCCTGCAACTTGCCTTATCAACTCGTTGCCATCCAATTCGAAATCAAAGGTCTGGCCTGTCATATTATCGGTGATAGACAGGGGCACTGGCTGCTGATTGAACTGGTCTACCAAAGTGGAGAAACGCTGCTCCAGGTCAGGGTAGTCAACCCGGCAGGCGGCATTGGCTTCACACGCGTCAAAGAATTCGCGAAAAATACGCTCTGTAGCTTGCGGGTTGACCACGAGAAAGTTCAAGTCTGTGGGCACTACCCCGTCCAGAATGACGCTGCGCAGATGCTCGGGGTGGTTTTGTATCAGGTGCAGGCCCAGTAATGTGCCATACGAGGAACCATAGAAGTTGATTTCATCGTAACCCAGCGCCACCCGGATGGCCTGTACGTCGGCCGCGTTTTCGAGACTATCGAAAGCGGACAGGTTGATGCCCTCGGCTTGCAGCCGCTGATAACACGCCTGGTGGGCCTCTTGTTCTCGCTGATTTTTTGCCTCATCTGGCAAGGTCAAGAGTTCTCCTTGCAGGTCGAAAATCTCTGGACACAGCAAGTTGGGTTCCGAGTAGAGTGTGCCGCGCTGGTCAAAGAGGACGATGTCGCGTTTTTCGAGGATGGCGCTGCCAGACGCCTCTCCGCTATATCCAATGCCCGAGCCGCCTGGGCCGCCGGAACCGATAAAGAGCGGATCTGGTTCGGGATTTGCTCCTGTTGCCCTCAAAACTGCCACCGCTAGACGAATAGTGGGGCCGTTCGGATTGGCATGTTCCTCCGGCACCGTTACGTAACCGCACTCGTAATCGGAAGACAAGTTGAACACGCTGCAATCGGTGGGTTCAAAAGCATCCGTCTGTTGAGGGTCGGTAATCCCGATGCCTCTTTCCGCGGAAACAGTTGGGACGAGTACCAATGTGAATACAAGAATTATCAAAGCAAGTAGTTTTTTGTTGGGCATTTCTTTTTCTCCTTTTTTAAAACATGAAATGATGAGTCAGACATGCCTCATTTTGATAGTGAGGAAGCAGCATTGGATACAAGCTGAAACGCGATGGGGGTTGTATCGGGCGAATCCATGTGGTTCGCTATCACAGCGACTGTGACGCCTGTTTCAGCGTCATACACAAGGGTTGAGTTGTATGAAATTGTCTGTCCGGTGTGAAAATACAGTGTGCGTCCATCACGCTGCGTACGGAAAATCCCACGCCCGAAATCATCGTCTTCACCTGAGAAAAAGGTCAGCATTTCTGCCAGCGAAGCCGTTGAGAGGACGTCACCGCCAAAGAGCGTTGCAAACCACGCTGTTGCATCAGCGGGGGTGGCAAATAGCGCACCCGATGCCCATGCCATCGTTCCAATCCCGTTCTGAGACATTGTGGCGAGGCTTTCGCCATTTACCCACGAGTGACCAACCTCGCCGCGCAGCTCTTCAAATCCGCCAAGAAAAATACTGTCCAGTTCCAGTGGGTCCAGAATCTCATTGCGGAGTACAGCGTCATAGGATTGCCCGGTGGTGGTTTCAATAATATGGCCTAACAACATGTAGTTCATGTTTGAATAGGAATGGATCGATCCGACTTCAGCAATTGGCGCTTGCATTCGGTCGATTTGCGATTCGATAGAGTAACGCTTATCGGGATTTGCCAGAACTTCCTCTATCACAGAGTCGGTAATGGGATCATATAAGCCGCTGCTGTGTTCGAGCAGGTAGCGCACTGTGATATTCCCGGGAATGTTCGGGCCAACTACGTCTGGTACTAAATCAGCAAGCGTATCATCCAGACTCAGTACACCCTGATCAACCAGCCGGAAAATCAGGGCGGCCGTAAATGTCTTGGTGGCACTGCCAAGACCAAGCGCCATATCAGTCGTCAGGGCGTCTGTTTCGGTGGACATGCCCGCAGCCGCAACATCAATACGTCCATCAGGATAGCGGACGGCGCCAACGATGCCGACCGGCGATTTATCATCAAGCGTATTCTCAAAAACCGTTTGCAACGTGTCCCGGGGGTAATTGGCTGCTGGGACAGAAAGTGCATTGCAGGCAACGACGCCAGTCACAAGCAATATCACGAGTGTAAGTGAGATGGTAGGTGAGATTTTCATGGTTTTTGTAGTCCTTAGCTATTTTTTGCCGAAAAGCAGGTTGACGATGAACAAAAGCACAACAGCGCCCAGCATGGCCACGCCAAAGCTGTACAAATTGAAACCGGAGACATCCCCAAAGCCAAAGAAGCTCATAATCCAGCCACCAATGGATGCGCCTATAACGCCAACAATGATGTTCATGATGCAACCCTGCTGTTCATTGCGCCCCATGATCATGCTGGCAATCCAACCGGCTAGCGCACCAAAAATAATCCAACTTAAAATGCCCATTTCAAACATCCTCTCTTGCGAGAAATTAGGAAGCCAACATTATTGCCGGCCTCAAGAAAATAAATTGTAAAACTTGTTAATCTAAACCTAAACTTGTCTGCAATCTTTCCAGCGCAGCTTTTTCTTTATCGCTCACGTGCACGCCGCCAACACCCTCCACCTTCTTTGGCCGCATTGGCGACGTCTACGGCGACCTGGTAGAGCCATGACTTGATCTTCGTTTGCTTCTTCAGCAGTCGCTTTGTCGTTCAAGAGCCCACAGCACTGCCGATGTCGTCCAAAATTTTTTGCTGGTCGACTTCTTCTGCGTCTTCAAGCTCCTCTTCCGCCTGTTCGTCGGATTCATCCTGGTAACAGGTTAGCAGGGCCCCAACCAGCTCTGTTGAAGGTTCTTCGGCGCGTTCTTCGATGTTTTTTCTAGAGACATCATCTCCTTGATCATCCCGAGAACACCAGGGCTGGCGCTAATAATGCACATAGCAACAGACATAGGTGTTCAAAGAAGTAGTTCCCATTCTTCGGCGGTGAAACAGGCTTTTGTCGTCATACTGTTTTGGTCTCCTATGATGCCCTCCGGGATCATCTGGTGCGTATGGTGCGAAAGAGAGGGTGGAGCCCCCCACCCTCCCCACGCCATAGGCGGCTCCTATGCGTTAAGAAATTTAGGTTCTGTTGGCATTCAATACAGCCTAGCGCAAGCTAAATGGCGGATATTCATCAGTCACCAGCAGAATCGCGTAAGCATAAACCCGCAACGCCCAGCGTCCTACGCCGCCGACGAAGTTGAAGAGAGCTTTTGGATATTGGCCGGTCACCAGAATGGCGAGCCAGGCAAAAATCGTGATAAAGAACGCGGCGATGCTGAGAAAAAACAGGACGACAAAATGCGGGGTCGCCAGCAGCCATTTGACCAAGGGCAGCCACCGATTGAGGTCGTTTTCCACGTCGGGATAGTCGATCTCCAGGTGGATAGATTGCTCCTCAATGGTTGACGGGTATTGATCGGTAAGTAAGAACAGGTAGGCGCCGGCTCTGTACCCGAAGCGGGTTAGTTCGCGAGCAAAGTCGAACCACCAGCGGGGGTAACGGTGACGAAAGATGAGCATCAAGGCAGTGGCTACAGCGAGACTACTCGCTAGCCCGCCAACCGTCTCCCTCATTGTCCGCACAACCTCACCGGCTTCATTGAGGACAACCGTGTTGATGACCGTCTCGCCGGCCCCCGAGATGAGACCCAGAATGACGGTGATGGGAATGATCCAGATCAACCGGAAGAAGGTTGTCAGCCTGTCCAGTTTCTCAGGATAGTCAATCTCCAGGCGAGCAGCGTATTCGGCGGTCTTTTTATTTGTATTCATTTTTTACTCCTTTTTTAGATAAGTTATGAATTGTTAGACATAATGAAGTGATGAACATCAACAAGATGCCACTGTGCATAGCGCTGTCTGAATAGCGGCCAGACTTGTTAGGAAATGATCGCTTCGTGTCATCAATTTTGCGTGTGATCAATGGCAGCGTTCTTACGCAAAAGGGTTACAGTAATGATGATGCCGATAATCAAGACAGCGGTTACAGCAAGGCCAGCCTCGGGGCCAAAGGCATCGCCTGTGATTATGCCGGGACCCGTTTCCATCAGATTGAAAAGGATGCCGCCTTGGACAGATTGGCCACTGACTTCAAAGCCAAAGAGATTGCCCTGCGCCCAATTCCAGGAAATATGGAAACCACAAACGCCCCAGATGCCGCCTTCCCATAAGGCCCAAAGGGCAAGGAAAATGCCGACGAGGACTAGATTGAGAACGGCGACCCAAGACAAATTGGGGTTGAGCAGATGAAGCGCGGCAAAAATCAGCGATGAAAGCAGCACGCCCAACCATACCTTGCCGGTGCGAGAAATTCTTCTGTGGAAGCCTGTATCCCCCAACCAATCAGGGTGAGCAATACGGGCAGAAGTGTGACAAGCCCCTGCTGTTGCGGATCACCTGGTTCAATGGCAACGAAGCCGAACAAGGCCATGATGAGAACGCTGGCTCCAAACATGAGCGTGCCGCCTAGAAAACCGCGCCCCAGTTTCCGCAGCGCCCCGGCCGGTTCGAGACCGATTGTCCAGAAGGGACGCTTTTCGTAAAAGCGCAGCCACAACCAGAGTGCCAAGGCAGTGGGGCCAAAGCCCGCAACGAGCATGGTGATCAACTGGAATGCGCCCTGCATCACGGTGGCACTCTCCCCCACAGGAACGATTCCATTTTCTAGCCCTATCAGGTCGGCTATGATTTCGCCGAAAATCGGGAAAACGAGGACGAGGACCATGATAAGAATAGGATGGGGGAGTCGTTTCGCCCATCCTGCCAGGTTGACAAGGTGGAAATTGGGGTGAACATCTTGTTGAGTCTGTTGGGACATAGGATTAACTCCATCTTTAAATTTAAATGGTTTCCGGTAAGTCAGAATTGA
Source organism: Anaerolineae bacterium (assembly GCA_018645405.1). GTDB lineage: Bacteria > Chloroflexota > Anaerolineae > Anaerolineales > Villigracilaceae > Desulfolinea. The sequence continues at coordinate 13,798 of JABGOQ010000023.1, forward strand.
TAAAAAGATTTGAGTAATAACTCAAAGCGATGTGGCTTCTACTAAGGAAGTTCATAACCGAACCAATAATAGCCTTGAAGTCCATCAACAACTAAATAACCATCATCCTCACAACGGAAGAATGTGCCATGGCTTGTTAGTAAGTCATCCGACCACCATTTTGCATTCAGCGGCGGCTCTGGGACTTCTTCGGTGGGTGTGCAGGCTTGTGTTAGCATTTCCAGGTCATCGGCGGCGAAATTGAACGCCAGTATAGACACATTGGCATCTACCTTATACTTCACGTAGATATTGGCTGACGATTGTGGTAAAAATTCCGGCACCCAGCCCCGTTCGATCTCACCGGCAGCTACAACTGCTTCATAATTTTCATAAGTGTTGCTACGCACATCGCTCAACACACTGCATGCAGTGAGCACGATAAAAACTGTCAGCATACCAATTACAAATCGAAATATACACAAATTGTTTTTCATAGTTTGAATCTTTTATGTTTTGGGTAATTGCTTCCCGCTTCGGATGATGACAAAAGAACCGACAGCCAAAGGAGATAGCATAGAGACATTGGAAAGGTTGATCTACTAAACACTTGGCAAATTCATGAAGGCCCACACCCTGTGCCCGGCAACTATCTAATCCAGCAAAATCGTTCGCATTTTTTCCCTGTATAGCCTGCGGTAAAGTTGGTCTATTTTTGGGTCCGCGGCGGTGGTTTTGAGCAATATGTTTGTAGTTTTGATGCTTCCTACAGCCAGTTTTTCAGCTTTTTATCATGCTTTCTATACGCACTACTATTTCGTCTCATTATAAGGAAGGTGCTTGATTTGAGGATCAGACTACGGTCTTAAGTTAGATGAGACTATAGTCGGACTCAGGATAGGCACTGTACCGTGTCATAGTCTCTGAGGCAAAAGAAGGGTAAAAACTAAGAGACACATTCCGAGTTGAAAAACTTTTTTAGCTATTTTTAAAAACAAAAAAAGCACCTGAAAAGGTGCTTTTTCTGAGTAACGAGGGCAGGATTCGAACCTGCGGCCTCCAGGCTATGAGCTCGAAGAGCTGGTTTTGTAAGGTATGGGTTATACCATCATCCCCTTCGGTCTATATTGCAACGCCTCCGCCAAATGTGTGGATTGGATACTCTCTTCCCCCGCCAGATCCGCAATTGTGCGTGCTAATTTCAGGATACGATGATAAGCCCGTGCGGAGAGTTGCAACTGCGTCATCGCCGCCTTGATGAGTTGCTGCCCTGCGTCATCTAATTCACAAAATTGACGAACTTCTGCGACGCGCATATCGGCGTTGGTCATTACCCCGTTATCCAAGCCTGTGAAACGCTCGCGTTGACGTTGTCTTGCTTGCTCCACCCGAGCGCGGATTTCGTCCGAGGCTTCTCCCCGTCGATTATCGGAGAGTTTCTCAAAATCCACGCGCGGGACTTCAATGTGGATGTCAATACGATCCAGCATAGGACCTGAAATCCGCTTTTGGTAGCGTGTTACGGTTTGATGGGAGCAGGTGCAGGCTTTGAGACCGTCGTTTGCGTAGCCGCATGGCTAGGGTTACACACAATAGACCACTTTTTTCTTGCTCAATGAAGAATAGAAAGGTAGTTTTGAAAGCATATTTAGGATTGAAAACCACATAGAACACCGTAGCATGAATGCGATTGAATTTCTCATACTGATATAGGACATAATATTAGCATGTTATGCGCAAAAAGCCGTACATTTCTCTGTCAAATGTATGTAAAATGACATTTACTAAAAAGCATTCTAAATTCTCTATTTCCTCGGCAACAACCCCGATTCCATGACAATCTCCGCTACAAGCTCTTCCTGCCTATATGCCATGATATGGATGCCGGAAACGCCTTCGATCTCTTTAACTTGCTCAATGATCTCCATGCAGATTTGTTTTCCTTCGGCTTGTTGCTGCTTTTTCGGAGTCTTTTTTAGCCTATCCACGATTTCATCAGGGATAACGATACCGGGGACTTTGGTACGCATAAAGTTGGCTGCACCTGCTGAGCGCAGAGGCCCTACACCAACAAGAATATAGGCCTGTTCATGCAATCTAAAATCGCGTACTTGGCGCATATATTCTTTGAAGCGGGGAACGTCGAAACAATATTGAGTCTGGATAAATTGTGCTCCAGCTGCGATCTTCTTTGCAAGGCGTTGGGCGCGCCAATCGTAGGGTGGAGCAAAAGGATTGGCGGCAGCACCCAAGAATAAATCCGGAGGCGTTGTGATCTTGCGTCCACTCAGGAAGATGCTTTCGTCCCGCATGAGTCTGGCGGTACGCAGCAACTGGATCGAGTCAAAATCGAAAACGGGTTTTGCTTCTGGTTGGTCGCCAGCGCTAACATCATCCCCTGTAATTGCCAATAAATTATGCACGCCCATCGCAGATGCGCCGAGAATATCGCCTTGAATAGCAATCCGATTTCTGTCTCGGGCAGAGATTTGGTAAACTGGTTCGTAACCAGCTCGAGTAAGCAACGCACAGATCGATAAGCTGGACATGTGGCAATTGGCGCCAGAAGCATCTACAGCATTGATTCCGTCACAGAAGCCAGCTAGGATCATGGCGGCTCTATATACATCTTCGGGGTCGGCACTATCGGGCGGATTTAGCTCTGATGTGATAGCAAAGCGCCCTGAACGCAGCACTTGTTCTAACTGGCTTATTTTTCTTTCAGTCATTATTTCTCCACAAGTTTTCCAGTTCTTCTTGTTGCGTCGGGGTCTGCCACTCAACTGCATGTTTCTGGTCAACACCATGTAACATATTGACCCAAGCCGACGAATCCTGAAGATTACGTTTGACTGGCGGTTGAATCCAGAGCATTTCTGCGCCGTATTTGGGCATGAGTTGTGCATTTTCATATGCTGCACCCAAACGCATTTCATTTCTGGCTTGACCTCGCAATGCCCATTTGTGCGAACACCGCCGCAGGGTCCGTTGCGTAGGTTTTTCGGGCAATTCATGGAGCAAACCATACCAGTACTATGCAATATGCACTGCCCGCACATTTTGCAATCATAAGCAATTTCCTTTGCGATGCGCTCCAAAGGGATGAGTACCTTTTCCATGCGAGAATTCAGCTTTAGCAAAGGTTTTAGGGGCTGTATTGCCCAATGTGTGAAATCGTATAGTGCTTCCTGAAAAATAAGGTAAAGTTTTTTCATAAAATTAACTCTGGGGGATAAACTGTAAAGACTCAATAAAAACTTCGTGAAATTCGGTATCCTGATCGAGGTCAATTTGCTCAGCGACTTTCGCTAAGCGTTCTCCTCGCGCAAAGCCATGATCTGAAAGGAATTCTGCTGCACCAAAACCTGCTCCATTTGGGATATTCTCGACACGCTCTGGCGAAATGCTTGGTAGCATCCCCAAGGTAAGAGTGGCGGGAATATCCAATTGTCCGCCAAAGGAGCCTGTTAGGATGACGCGTTTTAAATCTGTTGGGGTTAGCGATAACTTCCTAAGCAATATCTCAATTGCTGAACGAATTGCTCCCTTTGCTTTTTGTAATTCACGGATATCTTTCTGAGTTAGCCAAATTGTGCGGTCCTCTGTTAGGTAGATACGATTAGAACCATCTACACGTTCGATAGCAAAATATCCATTACTTTTTGAAAAACGCCCGTTAGGTTCAATGACCCCAATCCGTAGTAATTCGTTGACAACTTTCATCAACCCTGAGCCAGTTAATCCCAGTGATTTCTCGTTACTAATTGTCTCGAATTCAAAATCTTTATTCGTGAATTTCGCATCAACGATCGCACCATCTACAGCTCTCATTCCGCAGGAGATGTCTACCCCTTCAAAAGCAGGGCCAGCAGCAGTGGATGCTGTCACAATATTCTTGCCATCTGTTAGTAAAACTTCTCCATTTGTTCCGAGATCTATCGCCAATGTTGGGGCTGTGGTTTTATCAAAACCAAAATATGCTAAACAAGCCAGCGCATCAGAACCAACAAATCCGCCAATGAGCGGAGGAATCATAATTTGGACATCATCGCTAAAAAGGCCATCAAGTAAACCAGTTTTGTTGGGGATGGCATCTTTTAAGTAGGGCTGAAAAGGCATTCGAGCTATTTTTTCTACTGGCAAACCTACAAGCAAATGGTGCATTGCCACATTGCCGACGATGGAGACTCGTTTAATGCGTGCAAGGATGGATTTGGATAATTTAAGCGAATTTACTGCCTGATAGATCGAAGACTGCGCCAAGCGTTGCAACCGCTCTCGATGCTCATCATCTTGCAAGGCTGCCGCTAATCTGGAAATAATATCCGCACCATAAACGTGTTGTTGGTTTAACGCCGCCCCACCAGCGACAACTTCGCTGTTATCAAGCATAGTGAGGTAGGCAGCGACGGTTGTAGAGCCAAAATCAATTGCCAAGCCCAAGGGGATATTTTTTTCTCTCTTATGACGTGAGCCAGCTTTGAAAACTTTATTAGAATGGACTTCAATAGACGATAGAACTACCTGTGTATCCCCACTGACTTTTGCCCGACACGCCAAACGTGTCCCGATCGCTAATTCGCTTTCAGAGAGATAGGTCTGCTCAATCTCATCCGGTGTGTTGGCTCCTTTTTCAACGAGCACTTTACAGCGTCCGCATGTGCCACGACCTGCACAAGGTTGCTCAACGGGCAAATCAGCTGAGGCGATCACATCGCCTAGCAAATCCCCATTTTTTGCGTCAATGACCGTTTTTTTTCTCCAATCAGAATTCTAAGAATGCTCATCGAAACATATCCTGTGTTAGCGTTTCTCCAGGCTGTACAATAATAAAAGCATCATCCGCTTGCGCAGGAGAGGCGACCGTTTTTTCTAGGGCTGAGACAAAATCTGTCGCACCGAGGTATTCATCATATTGCATATCCCAGCGTCTGCAGAATTCAGCTACTTCTAAGGCTATGGGGCGATAGGCATCAAGATCATCTTGGCTATGGGCGACAAAGCGCAGGCGGTGATAATGCTGGTATTGTGAATCCATAACGTAATTTGCTGTTTCTTCGCCATATTTTTCAACACAACGTTTGTATTCCGATAATGGATGTGTTTCAGCTTCTAGCCAGCCTTTGGTTAGATAATATGTACCCGGGTCTTTTGAAAACTCTTCGAGATATTTTTCTCGCCCGCCCATAAACATGGCGATACAATCATCCATTTTAGGAATAATGAGGGTATGTTTGCCCGCCTTGATATTATTCAGTCCGTTTCCGCAAAGCCCATAGCCGAGCACAATGATGCTCGGCTCAAGAATAGTGTTGATCTCTTCCTGTACTTTTGTGTTGAGCTTTTTAGGCGCGGCGTGTAACCCGGCATCCAAAAATTGGGTTTGCAAATCAGATGCTGGGGTATAGACCACGCCTTTAAACACTTCGCAAGCCAAAAATACGTGCGGTTGGCGGTCTTCCATTATTTATTCTTCCCTCTTTTGCGGAAGTCCTTGATCCAGCCCATCCCATATTCGTCACGCCCAAGAGCCAGATCAGCGGCAAGTGCTGCGGTGCGAATTTCGACGACAAGCGGGTTGGTAATGGGGCAGGTCATTCCAGCGTGGATTGCCATCGCCATATACGCAGCGTTGACATATTTTCGGTCAGGCAGGCCAAAAGATATATTGCTCGCACCCATCGTGATATTGACGCCAAATTCTGCCACGATCAACTCGATGGTTTTGAGGGTGGTTAAGCCAGCCGTGTGATCTGCGCTCATTGTCATGGCAAGGGGGTCGATGATAATATCTTCAACCGGGATTCCTTTGGCTGCGGCGCGTTCTATGATTTTTTCAGCTGCTTTTAGACGAAGCTCCGGAGTTGCTGGGATACCATCATCATCCATACATAAGCCAATAACTGCTCCACCATATTCTTTAGCGAGAGGGAGTACGGTTTCCAAAGATTTCTCTTCGCCGTTCACAGAATTGATCAGGGCTTTGCCTTCGTATAGCTTCAATGCCGCTTCCAGTGCTTGTGGATTGGCTGTATCTATACAGAGAGGAGCATCTACCACAGACATCACTTCTTGCATTACCTGAGAGAGAAGAGCTACTTCATCTGCTCCGGGAACACCTGCGTTAACGTCCAGTACTGTTGCGCCAGCTTCAACTTGCTTGATGGCATCTTGGCGTACCATCTCAAAGTTGCCTTCTTGTAGGGCTGCCAAAACTACTTTACGTCCAGTGGGGTTGATTCGCTCGCCGATCAGGACTGTGGGATTATCCCGACAGATTTCTACAGTCTTTGTCTTTGATGAGAGTATTGTTTTCTTGTTTTCTAACATAATTGTTCCTCCGTTTATGATTTAACTAAAACAAAGAGATGTCTTTGCAAAAGAGGGGCTCTTTGCAAAAAGATTCTCACAGCTATATTTGTTTTTCACATTCAAGCGCACGTCGAGTAGATGCATACGGTATCTCTGTTGCCGGGAAGATATTATATTCTCCAATCCTTTCTGAAATGCCACAGCAAAGACATATTCATGGTAATCTGCCTGCCCTATCAGAGCTATTAGCACACTACTAGTTGCCAAGGCAATCGTGTTGGTGGGGCCAGTAACTACGTGATTAGAACTGCCAAAGAAGCTGGCTACAATGGCAGGAATAATAGCTGTTTATAGACCATATATGGGGTTTACACCTGCGATCGAAGCATAAGCCATAGATTGCGGGATAGCGATCTTGGCTACGGTCAAACTTGCAATTAGATCACTGTTCCAGGATTGTGTGAAATATATTTTTAATTGGGCAACAGGTGTTTGGATAAACGTAGCGAGTGTACTCATACCTTCCAAGGCCAGTAGACACACTGGGATATATTCGAAAAAGCACAAATATCTGCCTTTCCCTTCATTACCATCGTAATAACGGTACACTGCTCAAAGATTTCCTTGGCCTTTTCTAGGGTTTTACCACTCACACTAACATCATCTACCAACAATATCTTCTTGCCAGAAAAAGATACGTCCAATCTTTTTAAAAATTTAGGGGAGGCGAAACGAGGTTTATTTGTCTCATCTCGATAATTTAGATGTATGGTCTCGAGGGGAACTCGAAGATGAAATGCTAACAAACTGGCGGGAATAACCCCGCCAGTTGCGATTCCTACAACAAGATCTATTTCAGGATATTTTATCTCCCGTATCCGTTGGGAGATAGCTTGAAAAGATAGCTCGACCTTTTCCACCATCACCTGCTTCGACGAATCAAGAATATCTCTATCACAGTCAAAATCAACAAACCAGGAAGTGCGATCTTCAATCCCATAGCAAGAGGAGTAAACATATCCAGAGATAGTACACCAGTTAAAGCACCAACAACTATAGTTCTGATAAGTTTTGCTAAGACAAATGCCAAAGCTGACATACCAACAAATCCTGATTTATTCCTAACCACATAGGAAACCATCAAACTAAAAAATAACAGTTCAAGAATAATATTTGGTAGCATTACTTGAGTTGGCATTCCTGTTAGATAGTGATTAAGTAATGGCCCAACGAGTGAAGCAATCACTAGTCCAATTGGCGACAAATAAAAAGCAGCCACTAAAGGAGCTATAAACATTGGTAATAAATAAGCTCCTAAAGGGATAGATCCAGAAAATGGCACCAAATGAACGAGAATTGGCAAGAAAATCATCGCAATGATTGTGGCTACCCCTGTCAGGGATTGGCTAATAATATATTTTTTATTTTGAGTAATTGTTGTCATAATAATTTCCTTTCTTATTTTTAGTTATTATCAGTATTGATTTTCTACTATCAAAGTTAAATTGAGGCAATTTTGAGCATTCTTTTCTCCTTCTCCTTAGAGCTATTTTCCATAAAACTATCCTGCTAAATACCAGCTCCCTGATAAAAACATCACACCATAGGTGAATTCTTTGATTCGTAGTGATTCCAGTCGATTAAACAATCGCGTGCCAAGTAAAATCCCGAAAATGCTAGCAAAAAAAACGGTTACTCCCAACTGAACATCTACCCTTTGAACTTCTGTAAATGCCAGAAGATAAGTGATTTTCAGTAAATAATTTGTAAAGAAAAAAAATTGGAGGGTAGAGATATATTCATTTTTTTCTTGGGCGGCCACAGACATATAAACCACGATCGGAGGCCCTGGTATATTCAAAAAACCGCCCATTACACCGGACAGGGTGCCAACCAAACCTCCAAACCACCAATCATTTGGTATTTTGATTTTGCCCTCTATAAAAAATAAATATATGGACAGCAAAATCATCAATACACCCAACCACCGGCGAGCCTGGTCATTTTCAGTATTGACCAATAGGGTTAAACCCGTCAAATTTCCAATAAAAGAAAGTGCTAATGGGAGAAGGATGATTTTGAAGTTAATGTGTTTGAAATATTTATAGGTCATGTATCCGAGGATGATTCCGCTCCCAAATAGAGAAAGCCACACACTATCCAGAACAGAGAATATCATTGGGTATAAAGCCATAATGATTATAGAGAAACCGAATCCCGTCGTTGCCTGAATGACAGCGGCAAATAGGGTGAATGCAAATAAAAATAATACTTCGATCATCGCATAAATAGTAAGCAGGAATGACCGCAGCCCATCATCGAAGATATGTTGTAGGTTTTGAAATTCAAAACCTACAACACGTTTCTTGAAAATCAGCTATCTGAATTACGGTCTGTTTCCCATTACCCCTCTACAACTTGCATAGCAATATTAGCCCATTCAGTAAGGTGTGTTGGTTCGTAACGTACACTGCTGATATCCTTATGGATGTACTCCATCGGGCAGCCATTTTTTACACATAATTCTCTTGTATTATGTGAGTTTTCCTGAACCGTAGCTGCATCAAAACCATCCTTTGCTACCGAAAACGGATTTGGTTTACGTGAGCAAAGAAAATCGCCACCTATTTCTGCAGAACCGCGCTCTTCTTCGACCCAAGGACTCATGGAAACCTTATATACATTTGAAATCATGCAGACTTCTTTCATTCTGTCGCGTAGGGAATCACAATAACCATAATATACAAGGCCAAAACGATCACGGATTTTGCTATGTTTATTAGGCTATATTGGATTTTGCGGCTTTTACGGCTTTACTAGCATCCCCAGCAAAACCATCAGCACCAATACGTTCACAATATTCTAAAGTAACTGGAGCGCCTCCAATAAGAACTTTGACTTTATCCCGGATACCCGCATCCACAAGCGCTTGGATAGTTGCTTCCATCTGAGGCATTGTAGTTGTTAATAATGCTGACATTCCTATAATATCAACACCTCCCTCTTTTACTTTATTTACAAAATCTTCAGGGCTTACATCTGTTCCAAGGTCAATTATTTCAAACCCCGCACCTTCAAGCATCATTCCAACTAAATTCTTTCCAATATCATGTAAGTCCCCTTTTACCGTTCCAAGGACTACTGTCCCCTCAGATTCCACATCCGCGTCAATTAGTAAGGGTTTAATTAATTCTAAGCCAGCTTGCATTGCTCTAGCTGCAATTAACATTTCAGGGACAAAGTATTCTCCCTCTTCAAATAATTGACCAACTTCTTCCATCGGAGGAATCAAAGCTTCTTTTAGAATTGCCTCCGGTGAACCATCGCTATTGATTGCATTTTGAACTTGTTCCCTTACAGCTTCTAAATCTCCAGTCTTTACACCTTCATAAATTAATTCAAATATTTCTTTCATCTTTCACCTCAGTTATTCATAATTTCGCTTGCGCGTTTGGACGCCTCTACCATGGCATCAATGTTTTCTAGGGGAGTTCCAGGTACAACTGTCGCTCCCTCCGCCAACATATATCCACCCTTTTGACCTAATGTTGTAATGTAGTCAACACACTCGTCAATAATTTTATCTTTTGGCCCATCCTTAATCAAAGCTGGATGAGGGCCGCCTCTCATCAATGTTTTCCCAGAAAATGTGTCAGCTAATTTTTTTCTGTCCGTGGGAAAACCAAAATGTTCAAGAACATCAATATCCAACTCATCTCTGATTATTTCCAACAAATGATCAATGTTCCCACACATATGGAATACCCTCGGGCGATGCTGAACTTCCCAAATCTTTAAGTAATAAGGAACGACAAATTCTTTGAACATTTTTGGGCTGATCATTTCACCAGTATCACATCCAGCCCACACCCAATGTCCAGACTCCCTGCCGGTTAATTGATCAAAATAATCAATTACCTGAAGGTGGCTTTTTGTGGTTATTTCTAGCAATTTATGAATTCGATTTGGGTCCAACATCATCCACATAAACAAATTAGGGCCACAGATTCCAAAAGCGGAAGGGATTGGTCCGCCCGGATGGTTTAGATCTACTTTTAATTCGATCTCCTCACCATTTAGACGAATATCATAATCTCCGACCCTTTCTTTCATTTTTTTAAAATATTCGATTCTTAATGCATTTACCCCAGTATCGGGGGAAGGAACAACAAGATCATCGATTTCTTCAACATCATTGATTAAATGGATAGATTTTGGCATATCATCCCCATTCCATTTAATCTCCATTGGAAATTCAACTCCTCGTAGGGCCCCGAAATTTGGCTCAATTACGATGCTGTTTAAATTTAATGGAAAATCATCTCGAACATTTTCCATCCGCCATTTCTGATTTAAAATCAGGCAATCCATTTGCTCCTGAGGTCCTTTTAGCATTTGGCTAAATCGATTCCCGCTTCCAACCAACATCGCATCCATATAGTATCCAGCGTATACTGGTACCCGATCAGTTTTCTCAAATCTTTTGGTTTTTTCAAAACGTTCGGTTCGCTTAGGATTACTCTCAATTACATCTTCCGGGACAACAATATCAATTCGTTTTTTCATAAGAATTACCTGTCTTAAATTTGCGAACCAAATTTATATCCAGTCTCATAAAGAGCAAGGATATTTTCAATTGGTGTATTTGGCTGTATATTATGGCAAGGAGCAATAATATATCCCCCACCTTCCCCAAGAATTTTAATATTCTCTTCAACTTCTATTTGAACATCTTCAACAGATCCGAATGGAAGGGTATGTTGATTATCCACGCCACCATGAAAAATGATTTGTTTTCCAAAATCTTGTTTCAATCCTTCTCGATCCATATCTTTTAATCGCCATTGTACAGGGTTTAAGATGTCAATACCGGTCTTGATCAAATCAGGGAGTATTTTCCTAATACTTCCATCATCATGATGAAATACATATGCTCCATTCTCATGCGCAAGATCCATCATCTCTTTCATTCCCGGAAGTAAAAATTCTTGAATATGTGTAGGAGAATATAGGAGGCCTTTTTGAGATCCCAGATCTTCGTTTACATAAGTAAGAAGAAGTTTATTTTCTTTCTCTGGAATCTGCTCATACATTCTTTTGGTATTTTCCTTTGTTAATCCAAATAATTTTTCCAATATATAATGAACGATTTCCGGGTTAAGTACTAAATCCAAAAATGCTTTTTCATCTCCCCGTAAGTATTTATAGAACAAAAATGGTTCGGAACCGCCAGCTCGAATTGGATAATCTTCGTATCCCTTTACTTGGTCTGAAATTGTCGAATAATCCCACCAATCTGGATCTGGCCATTGATATTCATTTTCAATTTCTTCAACACTATTAAATTCTGCTAAGGGATTATGGCTGCATTCTATGTAAGAACCATCTGCATATTCAATTGTTTTATATCGGCAACCATAAGGATCACTACCTAAGGGAATTTCAGGACCTACATATTTGTTTTCTAATCTGACAACAAAATCTATGTGTAATTGCTTAAAGACCTCCCTTTCTAAAACCTTACTTTCAGGAACAGCTAAGTTATTATTAGATTTTTGGAATCTTGATAATCCCAAATCTCTAACTATCTCAATCTGCTCTTTATCACTCAAACCAAAATGCCTAATCAGTTTTGCTGAAACTTCTGGGGTGCCCCAATAATCCATTGGAAGTCGATCTACTTCCTCACGTTCAAGAATAGCTAACCAGCGTTCTTTTGGAGTCATTGTATCTTCTTGAGACATACTTTAATCCTTATTTAATCAAAATTAGATTAGCTTATTAATCGGTCAACCAAGAAATCTTCAAATGCATCTTGATCTTTCCATTCCATTGCACAGTTAATCACCTTGGCAGTGTCATCAATCTTGGTAAATCCATCTGCAGTAACCCTCAGCCCAAGTTTTTCCATTTTTAACCATTCATCAGAAAATGCCAGGTATACCGCAACTGTATCAAACAATATCGAGCTTTCTTCTTCGGTATCCAAATCCTTGTAAAAATCTGCCAATTCGTCTGATTTCTTCCATATTCGGTAGTTTTCAATTAATGCTTGTATCAAAGGAGATTCACAATCACGTACCTTATAATATTTCTCGCCTGTAAGTCTAATAACCGAACAGGTATCGGTTGGAGTAACTGTCATATCCCAGGGAGCGGTGAAGACTTTTTGTGCTGAATAGGCATATCTACCAATATTAAAAGTAGATATTGGATCAGGTGCACCCATATATCCTTTACGAATACTTCCAAACATTCCTACAAACCGAGATTTTTCTGCAATTCTTGGCTCGCGATTTAATGCAGCGGCTATATTAGGAAGAGGACCAAGACATAATAAAGTCATTTCTTCAGGATATTCCATGATCATATCCACCATCGCCCCTACACCATCGGTATGCACTTTTCCAGGGTATTGATCAAGATCATAATCCTCCACCCACGGAGATTGAGGGAGTTTGATATATTCTAAGGGGATTCCAACGCCCACTTCAATATCGGTTCGCCCAGCGAGTTCTAAAGTCTTTGCAATCAATTTGGTTCGTGTATAAGTATCGCCAGTGCCCGATACGATTAACTTGATATCGAATTCTGGAGACTTCAACATCATTATTAATGCCCACATATCATCCATATCGCTACCGATATCTGTCTCAACAATTACAGGTATTTTTTTTGTTATTTTATTCGACAATAACATCATAAAACCAATCTCCTTTATTAAGAAAAGCAAATATTATAAATAGTTGGAAGACCTAACCCTTTAATCCCGTACCGCTTATACCTTCAATATAATAACGTTGGAAAGGCATAATAATAAGAATTGGAATTATTGCTGCTATCAATGAACTAGCCATCAACTCATTCCATAGGACCCGGTATTCAGTCTGAGCCATGGCAACAGCCATCTGGACCACTCGCATTTCAGGTGTAGGTGCAACTAATAAAGGCCAGAAAAATGATGCCCATTGACCAACAAATAATAAAAGCGCAGCACTTATTATTACTGGTTTTGAATTTGGCAAGACAATGCTTAGGAATATTCGTAACCATGAAGCTCCGTCCACACGAGCAGCTTCAAGCAATTCTTTAGGAAACCCCTTGAAAAATTGGGTGAATAAAAATATCGCCATTCCATGTGCCAAACTTGGAACGATCAAGCCAGCGTAAGAATTTAACCAGCCTAAGCGACGCACTAACATATAGGATGGGATAGCAATTATATCGGTCGGGATCATAAAAGTAATCACAACGATTGCAAATATCAAATTTTTTCCTTTAAAATCAAAACTCCCGAATGCAAAACCTGCCAACGCACTAATCAATCCGCCAAAAAATACTGAAGCGAAAGCAAGAATTAGTGAGTTTTTAATTGCGTTCCCCATCCCGGCTTCAAAAACATTTTGATACGCTTCCCATGTAAAATCATTCGGTAATAAGGCTCTGAATTGAAATGGATATGTATATTCAAAAACCTTGTCTAATGGTGTAAAAGATGCGGCAATTGCCCATAATAAAGGTAGCAAAGTGATAACCGCCAAAAGTACCAAGATGAGATATACTACCGTTCGATTTACTACCATCTCAAAGATTTTCTTTTTTCTCAGAAAATCTGTATTTGTTCGATCCAAACCCGTATTATTCTTTTCAATTAGTGCCATAATTTGATCCTGATTTTTTCTTCGCTTAAACATCATCTGATCGAAGTGCTAAGAACTGCAATCCAAGAACGATTGCCACGATTAATATTACTACGATCAGCATTGCCGACGAGGCGCCCAGATCCCCATAAACCATTCCCCTGCGATAGGTTTCATACATGATCAAATTAGTTGAAAGTTGAGGCCCCCCCTTAGTGATCAACCAAATTGGGGCAAATAATATCAAATTCAAAATTGTATCCGTAACCAAAACAAATGCAAAAACTCTCTTTAAGAGAGGTAGTGTTACCCGAAAAAAACTCTGCCATGCATTCGCCCCGTCAATTTTTGCAGCTTCTAAAACAGCAACAGGGATTTCTTGTAAACCTGCCAGGAAGAAAATCATCATATAAGGGATTCCTTTCCAGGCAGTCACGATCACAATTGACCACAAAGCTTGTTCTTTTACCAAAAAGAATTCCTGCCTCGAAACATCAACTAAAGCAAGAAGTCCATTAATCACACCAGCGTTATAATCCATCATTGTTTTCCATAATGTCGTACTTACTACAGGAGAAACAGCGATAGGAAGCATTACAATACTGCGAAATATAGAAATTCCACGTGTACGCATATTGAGAATTACAGCCACAACAAGAGCTAAACCCACTTGAGTAGGAATATTAATTAAGTTAAAAACTAATGTAACTTTCAATGACTTCCAGAATATAGGGTCAGATAAAACACGGTTAAAGTTTGCAAGACCAACAAATTCTCGAGCATCAGCCGTTAAATTATTCGTATAGAAACTCTCAATGATCGTGGAAACCATTGGATAAATACGAAACACAAGCAATAATGCTAACGCCGGAAGCAACAACAAATAGGGGGCGATGTTTTTCTTTTTTATTTTCATTTTTTTGCCATTTGACTAAACAAGAACCCAATTACGAGGGGCGTTTTTTCAAACGCCCCTCGTATTAACTCAAACTAAATTAGTAGTTTTACGGAGCATATTTTGCTAGTTCACTTTCAATTCGAATTGCGACAAGGTCAAGTGCTTCTTGAGCATCAGCGCCATTTCGAATATCAGCAAATGCAGTTTCAATAATTGTTGTATATTCCAAATAACCGACAACCGGAGGTCGAATGACCGGATTCGAATCCAATTCACCGATTGCTACCTGAATGTAGTTCCAAGGAGCCTCAGCGTAAATTTCTTCGGTCCCAATCCACTCATTTACGCTTTGTTGTGCAGAGAGAGCAGATCGAACGTTAGAGAACCAAGATTTACCGCCAGCTTCTGTAGTAAACCAGTGCACAAAAGCCTTTGCAGCTTCAGCTTTCTCAGTATTTGCATTCACACCAAGGTGCCATCCACTTGTGGGTGTCACGACAACGCCATCTTCAAAGTATGGGTGCAAGGATATCCCATAATCGAATCCGAAACCCTCTTCAGATGTTGCACCGGCGGCAAGAGCGTTCACTTGCCAAGGTCCAGCTAGCATCATCGCCATATTTCCTGAACGGAAAAGCTCTGCTGTGCTGACCGCACCCTTTGGAGCTACACCTAATTCATTATAGAGACTTCCATACCAACTAAAAGCTTCTACCCAACTCTCGCTATTGATAATGCCATCCACGGATAAACCATCATCACTGATAGACTGGCAACAATCCAAGGAAAGGGGCAATGGTTGTAATTGATAGAATAGTTCAATTTGCTCAAAATTGAATCCCCAAACTTCAGGAATTCCATCACCATCTTCATCTATTGTCAATTTTTGGGCAGCTTCAGTAACCTGTTCCCATGTCCATCGTTCGTCTTGTGCTGGAGGAGTAATTCCGGCAGCTTCGAACATATCGATATTATAGTAAAGATTCTGGGTGGATGTATGGACGGGTGCAGATAAAAATTCTCCACCAAATGAGCCAATTTCTACAGCGGCGGGGTAAAAGTTAGCCATTTCTTCATCTGTAAAGGAATCGCCAAGAGGTAATAATAATCCTCTTGTACCATAACCAGTGGTTAATGGGGCATTGACCATAAATACATCGGGATCAGAAGCTCCGCCGCCTACACGAACCTGAATGGCTTCATATAGTTGAGCAATGGTAGTTCCTTCCATTTCTACTCGAATATTTGGATATGCTTCATAGAATTCTTCGAGGAACCCAGAATCTTCAACTGGGTGATTGGCCAACATCAACCATTTTATGGTTACAATTTCTTCTTCTGCAGGTTCTTCCGCAGCAGCTTCTTCGGGTTCTTCCGCAGCAGCCTCTTCTGCTACAGGTTCTTCTGCAGCAGGAGCTTCCGCCGGTTGCCCGCAAGCACCTAACAACATGCTGAGAATTACTAAACTAGCTAAAATCCATTTCAAGTGCTTTTTCATTTATCTCTCCTATACTTCTGTTCGAAATTAATTTTTAATAAATCTTCTTCGTCTTGTATAATATTTTTGCTTATCGTACCTCCTTAGTTTGATATTTGTAATCGATGCTATTTTTTCGCTTTCCAGAAAAGTATCTTGTCAAGAAAGTCGAATGACGCAACCGATTGCGACCGTTTCATCTTCGAGAAATTTGCGAATTCGCCGCTAATATGGTATTGTTATGCTATTGTTATAGCATATTATTGAAAAATGCGCAATCGATTGCGCATAAGATGGCCGGAAGCCACTAGCGCCCCTGCTCTTCTATTGAACCAAGATATTCTGATAGGGTCATACTCTTATGAAAACAAAAAGCACCACAATGCAAGATGTGGCCGATTTGGCTAAAGTATCCAAAACAACAGTCTCACATGTAATTAATGAAACACGGCCGGTCAGTGAAGAGAAGCGTCAGCGTGTGCTGAGCGCTATGAAAGAATTAGATTATCACCCCAATATCTTGGCCCGCGGCTTACGTAGAAATGAAACAACAATGATTGGCTTGATCGTGCCCAATAATGCCAATCCTTTTTATGCTGAAGTTTCCAAAGGCGTGGAATCCGTTTGCTATGACAAAGGGTTCAATGTCATTTTGTGCAATTCTGATCGGGACATTGAAAAAGAAGTGCGCTATACAGATCTACTCACAAAAAAAAGGGTTGATGGTATTTTATTTGTTGGAACTTGGATAGGCGAAAACACCGGCCACTTAGAAAATACTATTCAACAGAATATTCCGATTGTCGTGGTGGATCGTTTTGTACCGAACCTAGACATCGACCTTGTGGTTACTGATAACGTTCTAGGAGGCTGGTTAGCCACTTCTCATCTATATGGGTTGGGGCATAAAAGAATTGCATGTATTGCCGGCACTCCTCAGTTTACGCCGAACGCTGAAAGGGTCCAAGGATATGAAAAAGCTTTGGGTGAAGCAAGAATTCCTACAAATCCAGATCTGATAATTAGGTCTAATTTCCAGTTTGAAGGTGGGTATAAAGCAGCACAGCAACTATTATCTCAAGAGAACCGTCCTACTGCAATTTTTGCCTGCAACGACTTGATGGCAATTGGGGCCATGCGGGCAGCAATTGACTTAGGGTATCGTATTCCAGAAGACTTATCCATAATTGGATACGATGATGTTCAGATGACAAAGTATACAAACCCTCAACTGACAACTATTTCTCAGCCGATGTTTGAAATGGGAAATCGTGCCGCAGAAATGCTAATCGAGCGAATTGGTGAATTAGAAATTCCCAAACGAAAGAAAATATTGGAACCCAATCTTGTTGTCCGCGGATCGACCGCCAAATATATCGGAGGTAGCTAAATGAAATTCGGGGTTTCTGTCTCAACGTTTTCAACTAAATTTGGTCCAATAATGTTTCCAGGTAATTTAGACAGAGATATTAAAACCATTGCCGATTTAGGCTACCAAGAAATTGATCTATTCATCAAATTTGCTGGTGAACCCGGACTTCAAAAAACTTTGGCTATCATAAAACAAACTGGGGTATCTATTGGGATCATCGCCGCAGTTTCGGCCTTTGTAGAAGACGGCCTGTTCCTATCCTCTCCTGACAGGGATGTTCGTAATGAACTGCTCTCTCGGATGAAGGATCAAATCAGTCTTGCATCCGAGGTGGGAGCAAATGTTCCTGTCGGGACGATAAGGGGCAGTGAAGGTGGAAAGGACCGAGAGAAGTGGCTTGCTGAAAGTTTAATTATTTTACATGAACATGCGAGCAATCAAGGGGTAAAAATCTTATTAGAACCTGTAAACAGATATGAAACTCAATTGATTAATTCTGTGCCAGATGCCTTAACTTTTATTGAAGAATATCAGCTTCCGAAATTCAATTTACTTGTTGATGTTTTTCACATGAACATAGAAGATAAAAGCATCCTTGATTCCTTAATATTAGCGGGAAATCGAATTGGACATGTCCATTTTGCAGACAGCAACCGTCGTGTTCCTGGATTAGGTCATCTAGATTGGGATGCAATAATGACAACTCTATTAGATATTGGTTACAACTCTTATTGCTCTTTCGAAGCAATTCCTGGAAAGAATCCAATCCAAGATGCTAAATTTGCATTGAACTTTTTAACTAAAAAACAGAAAACAATAAATATTCAGAGAAGCTAGGTTTCTTTGAATACTTATTTAATGGAGGATTTACAATTATGAAAGTAGCAATTGGGAATGACCCCCCTGGACTTGAACACAAACTTCATTTAGTTGATACTCTTAAAAGTAAAGGCTTTGAGGTTGTTGATTTAGGTTGTCACTCGGCTGAACCTGCTGATTACCCTGATTTTGCAAAGATTGTTGGAGAAGGTGTAGCAAAGGGTGAATATGAAAGGGGAATTTTAATTTGCGGTACTGGCCAAGGAATGAATATTGCTGCCAATAAAGTAAAGGGTGTTCGAGCTGCATTATGCTTTGATGTTCTCCCAGCCATAATGAGCCGAGACCATAATGATTCAAATGTACTTTGTATGGGGGCCTGGTTAATTACGAAAGAAAGGGCTGAAATTATTTCATTAAGCTGGCTCGGCGGCCGTTTTAGCGGTGGTGTGCATTCAAATCGGCTTGAAAAAATCAAATCGATTGAAAATGGTAATTAAAACGATTATGGAGTTTTATGATGAAAGAAACTAAAGAGCAAATAAATACTATTAGATTTTTATCAGCTGATGCTGTCCAGAAAGCTTCTTCTGGACATCCGGGCACTACTTTTGGCATTGCTCCGATGACTTATGTATTATGGAAGAACTTCTTAAAGCACAGTCCCACACACCCTGATTGGGTTGACCGCGACCGATTTGTGCTTTCTAGTGGCCATTCATCTGCAATGCTATATTCTTTACTTCACCTCACAGGGTATGACCTTTCATTAGAGGACATTAAAAATTTCCGACAATTAGATAGCAAAACGCCAGGACACCCTGAATCAGGACATGTGCCAGGTGTTGAAACGACTACCGGCCCTTTAGGACAAGGGTTTTCTAATGCAGTTGGGATGGCAATGGCTGAAGCCCACTTGTCAGCAGTTTTTAATAAACCTGATACTCCTAAAATTGTTGATCATTACACCTATGTGGTAACTTCCGATGGGGATCTAATGGAGGGGGTTTCAGCTGAAGCCGCATCATTAGCAGGACATCTTGGTCTTGGAAAACTAATCTGCCTTTACGATGACAACGATATAACGATTGAAGGAAATACAGATCTCGCTTTTTCTGAAGATTTGCCTAAAAGATTTGAAGCCTATGGTTGGCATGTCCAAAAAGTATCAGATGGAAATAATGTTGAGGCAATTAATTCGGCTATTCAATCTGCCAAAAATGAAGACCAGCGACCATCAATTATTGCTATAAAAACGATCATTGGTTATGGTACTCCTACAAAACAAGGAAAGTCGATCGCACATGCTGGCCCCTTGGGTATTGATGAAATTTCATCTGCGAAAAAAACTTTAGGGTGGCCATATTCTGAATCATTTTACATTCCAGAAAATGCTCTTAATTCTTTCCGAGAAGCGATTTTAACTGGAAAAAATTTAGAAAAAAACTGGGAGCAAAATTTTTATCAATACAAAGAAAAATTCCCTCAAGAAGCTACTGAATTCAACCGGATCATGAACAATGATTACCCATCAAATTGGGAAGAATGTCTCCCAGAGGCTTTTAAACCCAATCCTGAAGGTACTCCAACCCGGATGGCTACAGGCGAAATCATTAATGGGATTGCAGATGTCCTCCCTGAACTGATTGGAGGTTCAGCTGATCTTGCTCCGGCAACAATGACTTTAATTAACGAAAGTGGCGATTACTCTGCTGTTAATTATTCTGGTAGAAATTTACGCTATGGTGTTAGAGAACACGCGATGACCAGCATCACTAATGGAATCGCTTTGCATGGTGGGCTACTGCCTTATGCTGCTACCTTCTTAGTATTTTCAGATTATATGCGACCAGGCATTCGTTTGGCCGCAATGATGGGTTTGAAAGAAATTTTTGTATTCTCGCATGATAGCGTTGGGTTAGGAGAAGATGGACCCACCCATCAGCCTATTGAACAAATATTAGGATTAAGATCAGTTCCTAATCTTTCAGTAATTCGCCCAAGTGATTCAAACGAAGTCATCGAAGCATGGCGAATGGCGATTTCCAATAATTCAGGGCCTACTTGTATTTTAGTAACGCGACAAAATGTTCCTGTATTAGATCGATCTAAATTCACATCTGCAAAAAATCTGGCCTATGGCGCTTATATACTTTCTGATTGCGAAAAAAATATTCCTGATGTACTGCTAATTGCAACCGGCTCCGAGGTTCCAATCGCTCTTAAGGCTCAAGAAGAACTTGTGAAACAAGAAATCCATGCGCGGGTTATTGCGATGCCTAGTTGGGATCTTTTTGAAAATCAGACTAAAGAATATCAAGACAAAGTGCTCCCACCAAATATAAAAGCCCGCGTATCCATTGAAGCCGGCTCAACTTTGGCTTGGGAACGATGGGTTGGAGACGATGGAGAAATGATCGGAATAGACAGTTTCGGTGCAAGTGCGCCTTGGCAAGATCTTTTCCAAAAATTCAATATCACCTCCGAAAATATAGTTCAGGTTGCTCAAAAAGTAATTCAGAAGATCTCAAAATAATTTATTTAATTCAATAAGGAAGATACCATGCCGGAAATATTTGTTAACCTAAAACGATTTGATATATCAAAAAAACTTGGGGGGCTATGCCCATTCGAAAATCCGATCAAATGGATCGAAGATGTTATAGATAAAAGCGTTCAGCTAGGTCTAGGCGAAATGGAAGGATTAACCCTCACTTATTTACTCCCCGAGGGCCTGATCCCAAGTGCATCACGAAAGTTGGCAGATTCACCAAAAGAAAAAACAACTGGTATTCACATTGGTTCGCAGGGTGTGCATTGGGAAGATGTTTCGCCCGGGGGGAATTTTGGTGCTTTCACAACTTCACTACCTGCAAGCGCAGCCAAAACATTGGGTAGCACTTGGTCAATAATCGGCCATTCCGAAGAAAGGAAAGCCAAAATGCAAATAATAAAGGCTTATGATTCGGAAAATTTGGAAAAAGTATCAGTGGCAATTAATAATTTGGTTAATTCAGAAGTCCATTGTGCCTTGAACGCAGGTCTTAATGTATTATTATGTGTAGGAGAGTCTGCTGAAGAACGTGGGGAAGGGAATTTTGCTGAGCAAAAACCTAGAATTGAAGCTGTACTTAAAACTCAAATAATTTCAAATTTGAATGGCGTTGGACAAATTCAAAACAATAAGAAAATAGTGATCGGTTATGAACCCATCTGGGCAATTGGCCCGGGCAAAACTCCCCCTGGAAAAGATTACATTAGTTTTGTTTCAAGCTATATTCAAAAGGTAATTGAAGAAAATTTTGATTTTTCAACGATCATTGTATATGGGGGTGGGTTAAAAGAAGAAAATGCAAATATGATTGGAAGTATCGAATCTATAGGTGGAGGGCTAGTAGCCTTAACAAGATTTACAGGCGATATTGGTTTTGATGTTCCAGGGCTAAAAGGAATTATAGAAAGCTACCCAAACCCCTCTTATTAATTATTTAAAGGTGAACTCATGAAAAATGTACAATTTGAATATGGGGAAGGATATTTAGAGGCTCAACTCCCAGAATCCGCAGAAGTATTTATACCAGGAGAAACAGTTGCTGATCCTCCATTTATTACAAATGTTGAAAAAGCAACTATAGAATCGATTTTAAATCCAATTGGTATGCAGCCAATTTCTGAGCTTGTTGGACCTGGCTCAAAAGTAACCATTAGTTTTCCCGATCGTGTAAAAGGAGGTTACCAAGAGAATTCACATCGAAAGGCAAGCATTCCATTACTTATAAAAGAATGCTTGAAAGCTGGTGTAAAACACAAGGACATTAAATTAATATGTGCAATTGGCCTTCACCGTAAAAACACCGACAATGAAATTCGCGATATTTTGGGAGAAAAATTATATTACCAATTCGCTCATTCGGGCCAAATCTCCAATCATGATGCTGAAAACTGGGAAAATCTCATTGATCTAGGATTCAATGATTTGGGGGACCACATCATCATGAATAAGGATGTATATGAATCTGATTTAGCAATATTGATAGGTCATGTTCTTGGGAACCCTTATGGCGGATATTCTGGTGGGTATAAAATGGCCGCTACCGGAATTACCCATTGGAAATGTATTGCAGCGCATCATATCCCCAGAGTAATGCATCGCGAGGATTTCACACCTGTTTCCTCCAAAAGCATGATGCGCGATAAAATGGATGCAATTGGTCAACATATGGAAATGTCTATGGGGAAAAAGTTCTTCATGTGTGATGCCGTTCTAGACACAAAACAACGTCAAATTGCAGTTTATTCAGGTTATGGGAAAGAAATACAACCAGTTGCTTGGGAAACTGCCAATAAACGCACTTATGTTCCTTGGGCAGAGGAAAAATTTGATGTAATGATGTTTGGAATGCCACAAAACTTTCATTATGGCAATGGACATGGAACTAACCCTCTCCTGATGCTACAAGCAATTGCAGCAAATGTAATTCGATATAAAAGGGTGATGAAAGAAAATTTTGTTGTCATTTGTTCCTCAATATGTAATGGCTATTTCCACGATGAAGAATTTCCTTCATACCGCCCCCTTTATGATCTTTACCAAAAGGATTACCATAATTCACTATCGGATCTAGCCAAATTTGGCGAGTATTTTTCAACAAATGAAGAATTTATCAATAAATATCGATTTAGCTATGGTTATCATCCCTTCCATGCTTTTTCAATGATCTCCTGCGGAGAAATCGCAGAAAAACATTGTAGCGCTATTTATATCGTTGGGGCATATGAACCCGGTTTCGCTCGATCTATGGGAATGAAAACCAGACCCGATTTTAAGAGTGCAATCGAAGATAGCGAAATGTATATGGGTAAAAATCCAAGAATTCTTGCTTTACCTAAGACATTTAGAACCGCTGGTGTTCATTTAATGATGAAAGATGGCAATATACCTTAATAATTTATAACTAAATAACGAGTTATAAAAGAATGGTAACGATATGCAAAAAAACAAAAATTCGAAACAAAATATAACATCTGAACTTACAGAACAGCAACAAAAAACTGTCCGTTTAGTTTATCGAACATCACTAGTTCCAGTTTTTATTCTAACAATTCTTTACATATTCAAAATCATTCCCAACTGGGTTATTTCAGTTTACATAATATCTTTTTTATTATGCGCTTTTGGTTGGGAAATTTGGTTTACCTATGGAATTTGGGGAGGCTTAAGTGTAAATGATCGCCGCCCTAAAGCTCTAAACCGAGCAATCCCACAAAATATTAATTGGATTTTGAACTCCCTCGCAGATGCAGCCTCTATTTGCCTCGTAGGCTTGCTTCTGGTTTGGGCCTTCTACGGTTTCAATTTAACTCCTTTTACCAGTTGGCATTGGGGTGCCTTTACCATCTTATTTGTTTGGTTTGTGGGTCAAAATATCTACGTAGAAGCAATTGTTTATCGTGATCAGCTAGATGAGGAAAAACCTTTATCATGGGGGCCTCTCTCACCTGGTGGTCCTTGGTGGAATCCAACTATTTTTAAAATTAATGGTCAAGCAATTAAATTTCAAACTCAAATCCCATGGGTCTTAATGACCCCAATTTTTTATTGGGTTGTCTTGATTCTTGTTAGGTGAGCCAATAAATTATTTTTGACAGTAATGTTTAAATAATCAAAATTCATTGGGTTTCCCTAAGAAGCCTTACCCATTTATTTGAAACTTGAGATTATATACTGACCGGTCCACATTAGTTTAGGGGAGGGGAATCTTGCTAGAAATGTAATTGGTTCTTTTAAAACGGTAGGTAATTAAGGACCACAATTCAATTGTGAGTGTCGCAAATATTTATTTTAAGACGACGCTCCCAGCTCCAACTGTACGTCCTCAGAGATACACTAGCGTTGACGTTGGAGTGCTGCCTCCACCCGACTTTAGAGTATCTAAACCATCATCCCCTTCGGCCTATACTGCAACGCCTCCGCCAGATGTGTGGACTGGATATTCTCTTCCCCTGCCAAATCTGCGATAGTACGTGCCAATTTCAGAATACGATGATAAGCTCGTGCGGATAGTTGTAATTGTGTCATCGCCGCTTTGATGAGGGTCTGCCCAGCTTCATCCAGTCCACAGAATTGACGTACT
Organism: Anaerolineae bacterium; assembly: GCA_018645405.1. Classification (GTDB taxonomy): domain Bacteria; phylum Chloroflexota; class Anaerolineae; order Anaerolineales; family Villigracilaceae; genus Desulfolinea. The sequence goes on from JABGOQ010000023.1 coordinate 38,429, forward strand.
TCTGCCACGCGCATATCGGCGTTGGTCATTACCCCGTTATCTAAACTGGCGAAACGCCCGCGCTGACATTGTCTTGCTTGCTCCACCCGAGCACGGATCGCCTCCGACGATTCTCCCCGTCTCTTATCGGACAGTTTTTCAAAGTCCACGCGGGGCACTTCGATGTGGATGTCAATCCTATCTAGCATGGGACCTGAAATCCGTTTTTGGTAGCGCGTCACCGTTGAATGGGAGCAGGTGCAGGCTTTTAGGCTATCATTTGCGTAGCCGCATGGCTAGGGATGAACACAATAGACCACTTTTTTCTTGCTCAACGAAGGGTAGAAGGGTAATTTTGAAAGCATATCTAAGCTAAATAGTATTCAAGTTTTCGTTTTTGTTAGGGAAAACGATTGGACTTCTTATGCGGTTTATTGAACACAACAGGAGTACGTTATGGACAACAGACCGTACATTTTTCTATTACCTGAGTCACGAAAAGATAGCACATGCATTGAGAATGCATCCAGTGTCTCTCCACCTTCAACTGGTTGGTTGTAATCCTCTAACCACCTTTCTAGCATTTCTGGATATTTTCTTTGTACCTCATCCCAGGTTAGACTTTCTAGTACGCCGAAATCCATTTCTCGTAAACGTGGCTCTGACACAATGGCTAAATTCTCTTTTTCGGCAATAGCGGCGGCTGTCTCCCAAGCACGTTTCAGGTCACTGGCGTAAATCGCATTAAACTTCTCATCCGCGAGGCGACGCGCCAGATGTTCAGCCTGTTCTTTCCCCACATCTGATAACGGTGCTGGATATTCCACTCTGTTTCGCCATGGCGCACTAATAGAAGCCGCAGCATCATTTCACCTTCATTGGAAGTCCTGCCACGAGCAAGTAGACTTCGTCGGCATGGCGCGCCAAAACCTGGTTGGCTCGTCCCAGGATGTCACGGTAAGCGCGCCCGAGCTCATAGGGCGGAACAAGCCCCATGCCCACTTCATTAGAAACCACGAACATATCCACATCCGCTTCATGCACAAAAGCCAGCAGAGCCTCGACTTCGGCCAACACGTTGGCCTCTATTTTTACGTCGAATGGATCAGCACTGGGATCATTAAAAGGATCACCTTCGGGACCAGCTACATCCATCAATAGATTTGAGACCAGGACGGTCATACAGTCAAGCAGGACGACGCGCTGCCCGCTTCGCTCCTGGCGAATGGCTTGCGCAACGTTTCGAGGGGCTTCTACCGTAACCCAGGCAGACGGACGTGTTGCGCGATGCTTTATTGCGCGCAGACGCATTTCTTCATCTTTAGTTTCGGCAGTGGCGACATATAAAACGCTATCCGCTGCAATTTCTTTTGCACGTGCTTCTGCAAAGGAGCTCTTACCGCTACGCGCGCCACCTAATAACAAGATCAGTCTGCCCATATAATTTTCTCCAATAAATCCATATCCAGCGTTGTTTCAAGAGTATCAGCAAGGCGGGTCAGGGATGCGGCGAAAGGATTGACCTGCTCCCCTTCGATTTCTTCCCAGCCCAAATCACCTAGCCAGGCATGGCGCAAATTATCATTGGCGAATAACCCATGGAAATAACAGCCCCACACGCGACTATTTTCGCTAGTAGCACCATCCAAAACATTTACAGCCTGGCCACTGCGCTCGGTAATTTCGAGCCAGCCGCTTGCGCTTTGCGTACGCCCCATATGAATTTCATAGCCACTTACTGTCTGTCCTGCCAAGTTTGCCAGCCAGCCCGGTCTACTCTGTATTTGCGCGTTGGCTTGATGAGTGGCTTTATCGCCTGCGAAAACTGTTTCAATTGGCAACAGACCTAATCCGTTCATTGTATCAATCTGTGACTCAATATGATTTGGGTCACGGATAATTTGTCCCAGCATTTGGTAACCGCCACAAATCCCGACTACCGCCCCACCTGATTGCGCATGCTGGCGAATGACTTTATCCAGCCCCTGAGCATAAAGCCAGGTTAAATCATTGACGGTGCTCTTCGTCCCAGGGATGATGATCGCGGCAGGATTTCCGACCTGTTCGGGCTTTTGAACATAGCGAAGGCGCACACCAGGTTGAGTTTCCAGCGGATCGAAATCATCGAAGTTGGCGATACGCGGCAAATGGATAACGACGATCTCCGTCGTACCTGAAGAAGGTATTGCTACAGAAAACGGGTCTTCCAGAGCGACGGCATCTTCTTCGGGGATGTAGAGGTTGTGCAGGTACGGAACCACGCCCAAAACAGGTGCGTTTCCGCGCTCTTCTATAATCTGAACGCCATCGGTAAACAGGTTTATATCTCCCCTGAACTTGTTGACGATCAATCCTTTGACAAGTTCGCGTTCTTCAGGCTCCAGTAGCCAAAGTGTGCCGATCAACTGCGCGAAAACCCCTCCACGATCAATATCACCAGCCAGCAAAACAGGGGCGTTTGCATAGCGCGCGACAGCCATGTTTACAATATCATTTGCGCGCAAATTTAATTCGGCTGCGCTGCCAGCGCCTTCGATAATTACAAGTTCATATTGCTCACGCAAGCGGTCAAGGCTGGCTGTTACTTCCCGCCACAGGATGTCTCTCTTGGGATAATAATCGCGGGCATCCAAAGTTTTCCAGGGACGACCCATTAAAACAATCTGGGAACGAGAACCGGCTTCAGGTTTGATGAGCACCGGATTCATATCGACATGCGGTTCCAGTCCTGCGGCGAGTGCCTGCACAGCCTGGGCACGCCCGATCTCTGCGCCATCTGGGCAAACAGCGGCATTATTGGACATATTCTGCGCTTTATACGGCGCTACGCGCACACCCCGCCGGGCGAAGAGGTGACACAGTCCCGCCACCAAGAGGCTTTTGCCTACCGAGGAGGATGTGCCTTGAATCATTAATACTTTGCCAGTCATAAAGTTATTCCAGTTGTGAAGAGTAACAAAACTGCCAGTTCGGTCATTTCACAGAGCGCGCCATAGCTGTCACCCGTCAGGCCGGGAATACGACGCAAGATAAAGCCTGCGCCCAGCCAAAGCACGACTCCGGCAAGGGCGAAAGCCAGCAAGCCCAGCCATCCGCCAATCAGCCAGGCTGCCAGCAATGTTATAGTCGTCGCAAGCGCGACCTGTTGCCAGCACACGTTGTCTTTCATGTCGCGTCCCAAGCCTTTTTCCCGGGCGTAGGGGTAGGCAAAAACAGCCATCGTCAAAACCCAGCGTCCCATAACGGAAGCAAGTAGAAATCCAGAAAGATGCGGGAGCGAGATTATCGCAGCGTACTTCATCAGTAAAAGAAGTACACCGCCCGCTACACCGAAAGCACCGACACGCGAATCTCGCATGATCTCCAGCCGTCGTTCAGGCGTAAATCCGCCAAATAGACCGTCGCAAACATCAAGAAACCCATCGAAATGCAACGCACGGGTCAGAAGCAACCAGGCCGCAAGCACCAGCACTGCGACTACGGGCAATGGAAAAATCAGACTTAGACCACGGCTCAGGCCATAAAGTAATGCCCCCAGTGCCAAGCCGACCAACGGGAACCAGCCCACGGCGCGCGCCATCTCCTGCGGTGTAAAGATGCGGCGGATAATGGCAGGACTGATGGTTAGGAACTGGAAAGCTGCAATCAGTGAAACCATTATTCTTTGTCCGAAACCCCGGCTTCGGCGAAGGTTGCCATCTCAGCCAGCACCTTACAAGCTGCTTCGGCGATAGAGATGCCCAGCGCAGCCCCAGTGCCTTCCCCCAAACGCAGATCGAAATCCAGCAAGGGGTTTAAGCCGAGCCACTCGAGCATCAAGCCATGACCGTATTCCTGTGAACGATGCGCGGCGATGAGATAAGGTTTGACTTTGGGTGCAAGGACAACGGCAATCATGGCTGCCGCGGTGGAGATGAAGCCATCCACCATAACAGCTTTGCCGTGAGCCGCTGCGCCAAGCATGACACCCGCCAGCCCGGCGATCTCAAAGCCGCCGACTTTGGCAAGTACATCCAAATCGTCTTTTGGATTTGGCTGGTTAACCGCTATGGAACGCTCGATGGCATCAATTTTGCGTTTCAGGTCTTCGTCGTCCACGCCCGTACCGCGCCCAGCGATCTTGGCTGGCGATTCGCCAGTCAGGACAGCAGCGATGGCTGCGGAGGGTGTTGTGTTACCAATGCCCATATCGCCGGTGCCAACGATATCCAAACCCTTTTCAATTTCAGCAGTGACAATTTCGATCCCCGCCGTAAGCGCGCGTTCAGCCTGCTGACGTGTCATGGCCGGACCTTGAGTCATGTTGGCTGTGCCATGGGCAATTTTTTTGATGACGAGAGACGGATGCGGCTCCATATCCGCAGCGATGCCCATATCCACAACAACGATACGCGCTCCGACATGTTGAGCCAGTGCATTGATGGCTGCACCGCCATAGAGGAAATTGAGCACCATCTGCGGCGTGACCTCCTGTGGGTAGGCACTAACCCCTTCAGCGACGATACCATGATCCCCGGCCATCGTGATAATGACTTTGTCTTTGATAGAGGGGATAGGTGTTCCACTAATCCCTGCCAGTTGAATGGACAGTTCTTCTAATCTTCCCAGACTGCCGGGAGGTTTGGTAAGTGTATTTTGACGAGCTGTGGCGGCGGCTAATGCCGTTTGGTCTAAATCTTGAATACGTGCAATTATTTGCTCTAGCATAGGATTCTCCTAATAATGAGGTAATTGAACCTTTTCAAGTTTGAAAAAATCGTGCATCATGGCTGTGATCACAACTCACTCAAAGGAGTTCAGCCATGAGCACGATACCAACGAGTCTAACAGAAAAAGCATTTGGCGAGCATATTCGTCCCTACATTTCAGTAGCAAAACGTGGTTATGAATGTAGTATTCCTCTCTACAAAGTATTCAATTACATTCTCTACAAACTCCATACTGGTTGCCAATGGGAGATGTTACCAATAGGACCTTCCGAAAAAGACCCCAGACAAAAAGAAATCAGTTACCATGCGGTTTATCACCATTATCGCAAGTGGAGTAAGGATGGTAGCCTTGAAAAAGTCTGGCAAGGTAGTATTTTGAGCATTCAAGATGATTTGGATTTATCTAAACTCAATTTGGATGGCACTCATGCGATCTCTAAAAAAGGCGGTGAATCTGTCGCCTATCAAGGTCGCAAGAAAGCTAAGACCACGAACATTCTGCCTGTCACAGATGGAGAAGGCTTCATTGTTGCTACTACAGGATTGTTAGCAGGAAATCACAATGACGCTTACAATCTAAAACCGCACTTACAACAGATATTCAAGTTTATGAAAAGTCTTCCTCTTGATTTTCAAGGTGCTTTCTTCAATGCGGACAAGGCTTTTGATACCAAAGATGCTCGCAAAACTTGCTTCAATCATGGCGTTATTCCAAATATTGATGAGAACAAACGCAACAGAAAAGTTCCCAAACGAGGGCGTAAACGCTTTTTCAATACCGAAGTTTACAAATGCCGCTTTACATGTGAAAGAACTTTTGCTTGGATTGATAAATTCAAAGCTCTATTGATAAGGTTTGACCGTAAAGATGTGTATTTTCTTGGTGCTCATTTCATCGCTTTTGCTATGGTGAACTTACGCCATATTATTCAACAATAAGGTTCAATTAGTTCAATATATCTACGAAAAACACTGTGGCGTATGCCTATCTTCTCGAAAGGCTAAAAC
>JABGOQ010000174.1 GCA_018645405.1 Anaerolineae bacterium
CAAATTTCCTTTTTTCATAAATCACTTTTCTCCTAAATTATTTAATAATGGCTTTCTTTGAGTTCTCTAGTGCGTCTGCAATCCGCTCTTTGTGGTTAAGAAGCATGTCCAGATCATCCATTTCGTTGAGGGTGAAATAGCCGAAGTCGGTGGTTTCATCACTTATACCAAGTTCCCCACCGATAATTTCTGCTTCAAAAGACATCGCGATAATATGCGCTTTATTCCCATCGGGATATTCAACCATGCGATGCGGATCACTATACACACCGACTAAACGCGTTACGCGAACATTGAGCCCTGTTTCTTCATAGACTTCACGGATGCAGGTTTCTTCGACAGTCTCGCCAGAGTCTACGCCACCGCTGGGGAGACACCATTCTTTATTATCTGCGCGTTCGGTGAGCAGAACTTTGTTTTTGCTTTCGTCTAAAATAATCGCCGAACAACCCAGACGGATTTGAGCTTCTTTAGCAATTCTTTCTCCGTGGTGAATTGTGGTTACTTTGGGCATTTTTACTCCTTAAAGCGGGGATCTTTCTCGTTCCAGACAAATTTGCCTGTACGTAAATCGTTCAATGCTTCTTGGATTTCTTCACCTGTATTCATTACAAAAGGGCCATAAGGTGCGATTGGTTCTTTGAAGGGGGCACCTGCTATCAACATCAACCGAAGTGGGGAATCTATTGTTTTGGCTTGAAAACCTTCTCCATCGTCGAAAAAGACCATGCTAGTCGCGTGCACGGGAGTCTCATCTGCACCGAGGAGACCGTTTCCTTCAAAGACGTAGGCGATGAGGGTATGCCCGCTGGGGATCGGGTAGGCGAATCGGGAATCGGGAGCAAGCCTGAGATCAAGATAAATTGGCTCGGCGGCAATTTCGGTAACGGGGCCACGCATCCCGTTGATTTCTCCCGCGACTACACGGACAGTCGCCCCATCCTGCTTAAGTACAGGAATATCGGCAGCGCGAATCTCTTGATAGCGCGGGCGGCTCCACTTGCGGGAAGAGGGCAAATTCACCCAAAGCTGAAAGCCGTAGATATTTCCGCTGGGGCCACGACGAGGCAGCTCTTCGTGCATGATGCCACCCCCTGCTGTCATCCACTGCACATCACCAGGCCCAATTAGCCCAGAATTACTAAGACTGTCACGGTGATTAACAGAACCTTCGAGCATATAAGTAACGGTTTCGATGCCGCGATGAGGGTGCATAGGAAAACCGCTGATGGGGCCTTCGGCAGGATTATTGAAGGCGAAGTGATCAAAGAGCAGAAAAGGGTCGTGGAAATTGGAGGCTTGCGGGGCAATAGAGCGGCGCAAGAGAACGCCTGCCCCTTCGATAACCATTTGCGGCTCAATAATATTTTTGATAGTACGAGAGTTTTTCATGAGATACCTCTAAAGTGTTTTTTTACTGGGGACATTAATCCTACCATTTTTATCTTAATTTTTTATTTATATTCCCGTCTCAAGAAATCAGACTGTGCTTTCTTTTTTGAGCAATAGCAAAAAGAAAATATTCATCACAATCAAAAAGACTAGAACAACACCAAAGCCTAATTGCATTCCGACCCAATCGCTAATCAGGCCTACTGTCCAGGGGCCGAGCATGCCACCTAACCCAGCGAAGGTGAAGAGTAAGCCTAAAACTGTGCCTTGATTTTCCCGATGAAGATCTGAAACGGCTGCTGTCAGGGTCGGGAAGATGATAGAGAAAAAGAGACCAGCCAAGGGCAAGAATATGGTCAAGTCAGCCGATGCGAAAATACCAACACCGACAGAGATTGCGGCAGCTATCCCGGCATAAAAAACATTCTTCATATAGCCAATGCGAGAAACTAAGAAACTTCCTACAAGCCGACCTACTGTGATAAACCCAAAGAATAAGGCCAAATAAAAGGTGCTTTGCCTCACAGACTGTAGCTTTATTGTCTGAAGGAACTCTACTAACCAAACTCCGACACCAATTTCAGCGGCTACATATACGGCGATTCCAAGAAAAAGCAAGATCGTCTTTACAGAAAATAACGATTTACCCAGTTTTTTGAAATTCAATTTATTATTTTGAGCAGCAGATGTGCGCGGATATTTGGCTAGCAGGAAATATATTAAAACAATTAGCACAGGGCCTAAACCAAATTGATAAACTCTGCGCCACGAAAAACCCATAAGCAGCATCTGGCCGGCATATAAAGGCGCGGCCATAGAGCCTGCCCCGTGAAAGAAAGCCAAAAGGTTGAGATAGCGTGCTTTATCTTCGTGATGGATATCGACAATGATGAGATTGGCTCCAACTTCTAAAGCCCCCAACCCCAGCCCAATAACGAACATTGCTACAGAAAGTGTCAAAAAGGTGCTGGCAATGCTATAACCCAAAATGCCGACCAAGAGGAAGACAGAGGCTAGCAATATAATGCTTTTTTTTCCAATAATATCCGAAAGGGGGCCGGTGATCAGCGTTGCAATCAAAAAGCCTATATAAGACATCAAAAGTATTGTGCCCCCATAGGCATAATTAAAACTTAAGTCATCCAGTAAAACAGGGAGGGTTGCTCCTTTTAAGTTGTCGGAAAAGCCGAAAAGAAAAAAGGCTAAAAAAGAGCCTATGGTAATTATTTTGGTGAGTATAGCAAGTTTTGGATTTGCGTCTGCTATGTTTTTCATAATTTTCCTTATCTAATTATTGCCTTTTCTAAAAGAGGTAAAACTTTCTGATAACTGAGATCACTCTCTGATACATCGAGTTCTATAACACTCTCTGGAGAAAGTTTATTCAGCCACGCTTCAAGATATTTCTTAAGCATCCCTGCATCTGAGGAGGTTGCGATATTGACTCTATCTCGCTTTGCCAGCCTTTCACGAATCACTTTCTCAGAAGCCGTCAGATAGACGATTAATTCTGGCATAGGGAGGGCAAGACGGAGTTGGGTATAAAGTCGCTTACAGAGTTCAAGTTCTGCATCACCGAGGTAGCCACGTTTGTGGAAGAGCCGCGCAAAGCCGTGAAAATCCACATCCAAGCCACCATCAATTAGCGCGGGACGAGGGTCGGCACGTAAAATGCGTTCTTGTTCAGCACGAAGCAGAAAGTAATCGATCTGATTGGGTAAAGCGTAAGATTTATCCTGATCAAAAAGATGCTGAAAAGGGCGTGTATCGTGTTGCTCGAAACCCGTTGCGAAATTGCCTGTTTTGGCCAAGGCTTTGGCGAGGGTCGTTTTTCCAACGCCGCTTACGCCAACAAATGTAATTAGTTTTGACATAAAAGTATTGTACCGAAGAATAAAAGTAATGGAACGCAGATTTTACGGATCGGGCGGATTCGTACGGATTTAAAAACTTAAAAGATTTTAAAAATCTGTGCTAATCCGTTAAATCCGCCTGGTCCGCGTTCTATCTTTTTCAGGTTTTACCAAATCCCAATCATCACGTATAATTCTTTTTTCAAGAATATATGCTCAAAAAGGCCTAATGGGTTTTAAAAATCTGTCAGGTTTCCAAACCTAAGACATTAGCGTAATTCGCTTATTCGCGAATATTCGCGTTAAAAAACACGGAGAAATAATGACTAAAAAACCCAGCGGCGCGCAAATTCGCCAAGACTTTATCGACTTTTTCAACGAGCATACCCACACATTTGTCCCATCGGCATCCCTTGTGCCGGGCGGCGACGCAACCCTGCTTTTTACCAACGCCGGCATGGTGCAATTCAAGGATGTTTTCCTCGGCACCGACAAACGCCCCTACACTCGCGCCGTCAACTCTCAAAAATGTATGCGCGTGGCGGGTAAGCATAACGACCTCGAAGATGTCGGTCGCGACGACACGCATCACACTTTTTTCGAGATGCTCGGCAACTGGTCTTTCGGCGATTACTATAAAAAAGAGGCCATCGAATGGGCCTGGCAACTGCTCACCGAAGTTTGGGGGCTCCCCGCCGAAAATCTCTACGCCACTGTTTTCAAAGACGAAAAAGGCGAAATCCCCTCCGATGAGGAAGCTGCCGAATTCTGGAAAAAACAGCCCAACTTCTCCGAAGATCGTCTCTTTTATTTGGGGCGTGCCGATAATTTCTGGGAGATGGCGGATACCGGTCCTTGTGGACCTTGTTCCGAGATTCATATTGATTTGCGTCCCGAAGAGGGAGAAGTGACGGAAGAGACTCTCGACACCGACCGTTTTATTGAGCTTTGGAATCTCGTCTTCATCCAGTACAACCGAACGGGACCAAACACCCTTGACCCGTTGCCTGCTACCCATGTGGACACAGGTCTCGGCTTTGAGCGGATTGTCTCCATTCTCCAAAATGTTGACTCCAATTATAAAATTGATCTCTTCGAGGGCGCATTGAAAGCCGTCCGAGATTTGACTGGGCATGACGAAGATGAAATGCTTGCCAATTTCACACCCTACCGTGTCATCGCCGACCATGCTAGGACAGCCGCGTTTTTGATTGCGGATGGCGTTGTGCCAGGCAATATGAGCCGCAATTATGTTTGCCGAATGATCATTCGGCGTGCGGCGCGTTTTGGCGGAAAACTGGATTTATACGAACCTTTCCTCGCCAAAGTCGCGGATGCGATTGTAGACGCGTATGGCGAGTTCTACCCCGAATTGAAAAAAAACCGTCAGACCATTCTCGATAATTTGACGCGTGAAGAAATTCGTTTTGCAAAAACGGTCGAGAGCGGCGTAAGTCATTTGGACGATTTACTCGATGCGTTAAAAGAAAGTGGCAAGAAAGTATTAGCAGGCGATAAAGCCTTTGACCTTTATGCTACTTACGGACTTCCCTTTGAAATCACACGCGATATTGCCAAAGAAATTGGTTTAGATGTAGATGAAGATGGTTTCATCGCGGCGATGGATGCACACAGAATCGCATCAGGCGGGGGTAAGGCGATGGGCGAACTCGGCGGTGAAGATGCGGAGATGTATGCTAACTTGGTTGCGGAGTTGCAGAAAGACGGCAAATTGAGCGAAGATGGCGTTGCTTATGACCCTTATGCCAACCTTGAAGTTGAGGGCGAAGTTTTAGCTTTGCTCGTGAATGGAGAATCTGTATCAACGGCAAATGTTGGGGATGCGGTCGAAGTGGCGATGCCTGAGACAGGATTCTATATCGAGGCGGGCGGCCAAGTTGGGGATGAGGGCGTTATCCGAGCCGCGAATTGGTCGGTTGATGTTTCAGCCACACGAAAGCCTGCGCCGGGATTAATTGTCCACGTTGGCACAGTTGCGAGCGGCAATCCTAAAGCAGGGGATATGGCTTCTGCAAATGTTGACGAAATTCGCAGAAAAGATATTGTGCGAAATCATACCGCCACGCATTTGCTGCACGCGGCGTTGCACGAAGTTTTGGGCGACCATGCGCGGCAGGCGGGATCGTTGGTTGCGGCGGAGAAATTGCGCTTCGATTTTACGCATCCTGATGCAATGACGGCAGAAGAAATTGAAAAAGTTGAGCGTTATGTGAACGAGCGCGTGCTTGAAAATCACCTTTTGGAGACGGAAGTGAAGTCTTTGCAAGAGGCGATGGATGGCGGCGCGACCGCGCTTTTCGGCGAGAAATACGGCGATGTGGTACGGAATGTGAAAATGAGCGCCCCAAGGACAGAGCTTGGGGTATTCTCAAACGAGCTTTGCGGCGGAACGCATTGCGCGAGCAGCGGCGAGGTGGGGACTTTCGTGATTACCAGCGAAGGCAGCGCGGCGGCAGGGATTCGGCGCATTGAGGCGATTACGGGGCGTGCGGCGTATGATTTGATTCAGAAGCGTTTTCGGGTCTTGAATAGCGCGGCGGCGATGATGGCGACCACGCCAGAAAAGATGCTGGAGAGGGCGCAATCCTCTTTGAGCGAGATGAAAGAGATGCGGAGCACTATTCAACATTTACGCCAAAATTTGGCGGCGGTAGATTTCTCGCGCGTGCTGGATGAGACATCTGATGTGGGCGGCGTGGAAGTTTTGACAGCGATACTCAAAGAAGCGAATGTAGAAACGCTCCGCAAAATGGCAGATAAGTTCCGCGAACGCAATCCGCGGAGCGCGGTGGCGGTGCTGGCTTGCGTTGTAGACGAACGCCCGATGCTGATTGCCTCCGTGACCGATGATTTGGTCAAGCGCGACATCAAGGCTGGAGATTTAGTCAAATTCGTTGCCACACCTTTGGGTGGGGGCGGCGGTGGCAGACCCACGCTGGCGCAGGCGGGGGGAAAGGATGCGAGTAAGTTGGATGAGGCGTTGGGGAGCGTTGTGGGGTGGGTGGAAGAAAAACTTAAGTAGAAAATGGAAAGAAGAGAGATTGCTTCTTTCCATTTTCGTGACAGTTTTGACATAGATAACCGTTTAAACGTCACGCTATGACATATAACCCCATAGTACTATGACTTAAAGTGCGGAGCAATACATAAAAAAGGTCTTCCTTTCTTACATTTTTTTGCCGTGTTATTCAAATTTGAGCCTTGATATTACCCAACCTGCCTTTTAATTAGAGCTAACTGTACTCCACAAAAATTGTTTTCATAAATTCTAATGAGCCAAATAAATATGATGAATTATCACATTAATGAACTGCATAATCTAAAACCTATCGAATATCGCGCAGATATAGATGGCCTACGCGCTATAGCGGTTCTTTTTGTTATTGCGTTTCATGCGTTTCCGAACACCCTTCCAGGTGGCTTTATTGGAGTAGATGTTTTTTTT
>JABGOQ010000202.1 GCA_018645405.1 Anaerolineae bacterium
TTATTCTAATCGGATAAGATATGTCTATTATTGCATAAAAGAGAGTCCTATGCAAGCAAAAAGATGTGCACTTTCTCGCGGAGTAAAATTTTCACTACGCCATATTTATTATCTAATCTTTTTGCCTCGGCAATGACCTCCTCCGTAATAAAGGCATCGCTCCAGTTTTCATCAATATATGTCTTTAGCTCGGTAAAAGAATCAGCATGGACATGAAAGGTAAATTCTTCCGCTTTTTTTATCTGAAATAAGCCTTCGGCAACAACTTCTTGCATGGCAGCTTCTGCCTGATGATATTCAATATAATCGTCGGTCTCTTGCAAATAGCCGATCAGACGCTCCTCATTCCCAAGCGGACGAATAAACTGCACCAACTCCCCATTCGGGCGGATATCGATCAACACGCCATTTGGCTTCAATAAATTACGAATTTCCTGTAGAGCATGAACCATGCTCGCGTGTTCCATTCATCAGAGTGACCAGGAGAGTAAGGCAATATCAAAGCCTTCTTTATTCTGGCGGGCAAATTGTTCGAAGCCGAGGTTGCATAATTCGACATGCTCCATTTCACTTGGGCGATTCTTCAACGCCGCAGCATAGGATTCTTCTTCCGGCTCAAGGGCTACCACTCGGGTAACTTTATCAGCATAACGCCAAGTCAGCCGCCCATCGCCAGAGCCGATCTCTAAAAGGGATTTCCCTTCCCAATCATCGTAGAGATTAAATAGGGCTTGGGTTTCACTTCTTTCAGGGTCTTTGAGTATAGGCATGGGGTGATTATAGGCTATTTTTTATCATGAATGGGGCATATCTGAGGCAATCGGGGATGTCACCCCTCCGACATCGCACATCCATCCGCACGCGGATCACTCCCCGCGCTCAAAACGCCTATCACCGGATCACGTAGAATCACCTGCCCCCTGCCAAATAAAGACCGCTCAAACCCATTAACAGAATAAACAGGGTGTCCCATTTTCTCCAGACCAGCAAAGGTTTCATTTGGAGTGCCTTCTTCCAAAGCCACACGCCCTCCCGATTCTTCCACGTCAATGCAAAAGCGCGGCAAATCGAGGGCGGCTTGTGGGTCGAGGCCGTCATCCACAAGTGCGGATAGCACTTGTACATGTCCTTGTGGTTGCATGAATCCGCCCATCACGCCGTAAGAAGCATATAGAGAATCATCCGTTTCACGGGTCACCATCGCTGGGATGATCGTATGGTAGGGTCGTTTCAGCGGCGCAAGTGCGTTGGGATGTGCCGGATCAAGGCTGAAATTATGTCCACGGTTTTGCAGGGTAAACCCCCAGTCTTTTGGAATAATTCCGGTTCCAAATCCCCAGTAATTGCTGTTGATGAAGGAACAGGCGTTCCCAAATTGATCGACCACGCTCAAATAGACCGTATCAGACGATGAAACAGGGGTGCCACGTTGCGGGTCAATTATGGCTCGTTGCTTATCAATCAATTTGCGGCGTTTTTTTGCATATTCTTTCGATAATAATTCCTTAATAGGGATATTGGAAAAAGCGGGGTCACTCACATACCAACGCGCATCTGCGAAAGCAAGCCGCATCGCTTCGATCATCAAATGGCTTCGTTCCATTGAAAGTGAAGGGTATTCAGCCAGATCAAAACCTTCCAAAATATTCAAGGCGATTAATGCTGTAATCCCTTGTCCATTTGGCGGACATTCAAAGACTCGGTATCCCCTATAGGTGACTGAGATCGGCTCTTCCCATGTGGATAGGTGCGAGGCCAGATCATTTTCAGACAGGCATCCACCTGCTTCTTTGACTACGCCCACAATAGCTTCCGCGATCTCACCCTGATAAAAGGCTGAAGCTCCTCCACGTACGATAGCTTCGAAGGTACGCGCCAACCCCGGGTTGCGGAATACATCTCCAGGCGCAGGGGCGCGACCATCAATCGTTAATTCATGCCCATTAGGTGCAGAATTTAATTGCGCATTTACACCTTGCGTCCATGCATGGGATGTGATTGGCCCAACTGGAAAGCCCTCACGCGCAAGGCGAATTGCGGGGGATAAAATCTCATCCATTGGGAGAGAGCCGTGTTTTTTTATGAGATCAAACCACCCTGCACAAGCCCCGGGCACTGTCACGGTATGCACATGAAAACGGGGTAATTCCGTTGAGAAACCTTCCTTCTTTAACTTATCAAGACTCAGGGCGGCAGGGGTACGTCCCGATCCATTCAACGCAGTGACAGTCTTTGCTTCTGCGGAATAATATAAGGCAAACATATCCCCGCCAATTCCTGTAGACATTGGCTCAGTCACATTAAGTGCCGCACCCGCAGCAACAGCCGCATCTGCAGCATTGCCACCCTTTGTAAGAATCTCAAGCCCTGCGGAAGTTGCAAGAGGCTGTGATGTTGCAACAATCCCTTTGCGCCCATAAACAGGAGAACGACGTGAGTTAAAAGATAATTTTGTCATGGTAGTCCTTATCGTAAAGAAGAGAGCATCAATTCACCTGCTATTATAGACGAGTAATAAAAAAGACCAAAAGCAATAGCTTTCGGCTTTAAGTTACGATTTTCTTTTCTTCCGTTAATGTGTAAAGCCTTCCGAGTTTTGAGTTCGGAAGGCTTTTTTTGTGAGCGTAGAAAATGGCTTTCAGTACGAAAGAAGAATAAGTCGTTCTGCTCTTGTGAACTTAAATTTTTGTTTTCCAAAAACTACTTTATATAGTAAGTGTTTATCTTTGTTTAGCATACTTCAAGCTTATCTAAGATGGTTTGTGCAGTTCTTTCCCAAGAGAATTTTTTAGCTTGCTCACGTCCCTTAACGATTAACCTTTGACGTAATGCAAAATCTGTTCCCAGCCTTATCATTCCGGTTGCAATTTCATCTATGGAGTAAGGATCAACCAAATATGCTGCATCACCTGCTACTTCTGGAAGAGAAGTGATATCAGATGTTAGGATTGGGCAATCACAACGGAAAGATTCTAATACTGGCAACCCAAAGCCTTCCAACAGAGAGGGAAATAGTGTGAAATCAGCTAGAGAATATAACCCTGGCATTTCTTCGTATGGTATCGTCCCTAAGATGTGAATACGCTTGGAAAGCTCAGTGTTTTTATATTGGGCAAGTTCGTTTCTACCCCAAGATTGCCCTCCAGTAATTACAATATCATGAGATATATTATCTTTAACAACATCAAATGCAGCTAAAATTCGGGAAATGTTTTTTCGAGGTGATAGCGATGTTGGGGAAAACATAAAATGGGCTGGCAGATCATAGTAATCTCTAATGAATTTTCTTTTTATTTGATCTCTAACAGGCTGGTAGATCGGCGAGCAATTTTGATAGCAAACGCTTGTTTTTTCAGGATCTAGATCGAATATACGTATGGCATCCCGTCGCGTATATTCAGAATCGGCAAACACTTTACAGGCTTTCTTGGCAGCTCTGAACATCATAGCTTTCATATAGACAGTCTCAAATGAACGATATGGGCGTAATTGATTGTCAAAGTAACCTAGATCGTGAAAAATGACTGCGCCGCGACACGGAAGCAAAAGCGGCATAGTGCCTTTCATAAATAAAGCAATATCAATACGATCTTTCTTTAAAGCCTGTGGAAGCCAGATCTGATCCCAAATAAAACGATTATTAAGCTCAAAGCTGTGCTTGGCCGCGGATGAAGTGAACATTTCTTCATGTTGTGGATCATTACAGTACAAAAAAATCTCGTGTTTTGAACCAGCCAACTCAATGATTTTTCGTGTGAGTTGTAATATAATCATTGAAATCGCGTAAGAACCTTGGTCTAACCCACGTGTTGAGATGCCTATTTTCATATTTACTTTGCTCCAGCGAAAGGCAATAATAGCCATGCAATCAAAGATGCGAATTTTATCATTTCACCATATCCCAAACAACGGGGCGTTTTTATTTGCATACTCACTTTTAGAACTTCTTCAGCAAGAGTTTGGTAGTTTTGATATCAAGATTCTTGATTATAAGTCAAGTCGTCTGGCAATCTATGAGTATCTAAAAAGATTCAAGGTTTTCCAGAAAACCCCTCTATTTTACATGATGCGCGCCCGCGTCTGGGAAACACAACTCAAAACACACCTAGATTTAGATCATAATTTCCCTCATTTTTCTCGCGAAAAGACACTGCAAGAATATTTTTCAAAAGAGTATGATGCGCTGGTGGTTGGGATGGATACCTGGTGCGTAATCAACGGTACTGAGCGACCTGAGTTTCCAAACATCTACTGGTTACCAAAGAAAACTGCTATTCCTAAAATTGCTTATGGTATTTCTGCTTATAATTCGGACATGACTTTAGTTCGGCAATCGGCTGGGAAAATAGAGAGTTACCTGAACGATTTTGATGTGATCGGAGCGCGCGATCATTTTACCTATGAGCTTGTCAAAAAACACAGAAGCAGAACCGATGGTCTGGTGGAGATGATCCCTGACCCCACCTTTACCTATAAGTTTGTGGACACAGATGTTGTGTCTAAATTGCAATTATTGGGAATAGACTTGAATCGTCCGACTTTGGGCTTGCTCTTCTTTGGAGACGATCTGCTTTCCAATCAAATTCTCTCCCATTACAAAGCTAAAGGCTACCAAATCTTAGCAATGAGTATGTATAATGCAGTCGCTGACTTTAATCTAGGTCATCTACTCACACCCTTTGAATGGGCAGAAGCCTTCCGCTATTTATCCTTTTGTATTAGCGATCGTTTTCATGGCACAATTTTCTGCCTAATGAATCAAACACCATTTATCAGTTTAGAGAAAGAACGTCATTTACCCAAAAGCCAAAGCAAAATATATGACCTGTTGACCAAATTTAGACTGGAGACCTGTTATAAAAATCCGGCAGATGAGAATTTTGAAATCGCTTCTTTCTTAGCCCTTGCGGATGAAATTGAAGCGAGTTGGGAACATATTTTCAAGCCCAGTATTTTACCAAAAATCGATGTCTTTAAAGAAGAGCATGCTCAATTCCTTCAAAAGATAAAAATAGAGCTTAATTACTGATGTTACGCAGTTGTGTCTTCTTAGGGGTTGCCCCCCTCTTTATTCTCCTCCCGAAGGGAGAGAATTTGTCCCTTCCCATTCGGGAAAAGGTTAGGATGGGGGCAAAATGCCCGCAAGGCCTAAAAAACAATTATGTGCGTAGCATCAGTTAATTAGGCAAATACAGGCAATCTCTCCACTAAACATGAAAATATCTTCCCGTAATTTTACTCCTTTTCAAACTGTTAAAAACATCTTTGCGAACACTACTTTTTTTCTGATAGAAACACTAATCAGCTTGTGGTACACACCTTTTCTTCTCCAGCAGTTGGGCAGTGAACTTTTCAGTTTTATTCCTTTAGCAAATTCGGTAACAAATTATTTTTCTATCATCATGCGCTCACTGAATATTTCTATTAGGCGTTATATCACTATTGAACTGGAAAAGGGGAACACAGACCAAGCTAATAAAATTTTCAATACCAATCTGGTCATCACACTTCTACTGATTTCCGTAGCTATACCAGTGGGAGTGGTTTTGGTTATCCTTGCCCCCGTTATTTTCACCATTCCATCTGGGCAAGAGAAAAATGTACAAATTTTATTTGTGGGAGTGATTGCAGCCTTTCTGCTAAGCACCTATCGCATGATTTTCTCATTGGCAACCTTTGCCAAAAACCGCTTCGATTTGCGCAATCTCGTTGCCCTTGGGGCACGCATCACGCAAGTTCTAATCATTCTGGGTCTCTTCAGTTTAGAACGACCAAGTCTAATTCATATCGGCTTGGGGGCTGCAGGTGCAACTCTTTTCAATCTGGCTGGGGACTATTATCTTTGGCGGCTACTACTCCCAACCTTAAAGGTGCGTTGGCGAGAATTTAGCCACAAAAACCTAAAACTGGTATTTAACACCGGCATCTGGACATTTTTCTATCAAGCTGGCTTTATTCTCTTTCTAAATGTAGATATGCTGGTCGCTAACTCAACACTGGACTTAAAACTAGCAGGGAAGTATGGCGCACTTTTGGTGATTCCCAAAAATTTGCGGATTATGTCAGTTGCCATTAGCAGCGTGTGGGGACCTTCCATTTTATCCAAGTATAGTCAATCAGATTTTCAGGGAATGGATAAAATCGTACGTGTCTCGATCAAGGTAACAGGCTTAGTTTTGGCACTAGTAGTGGGCTTAGGTTGTGGCTTAGCTAACCCATTCCTAAGTATGTGGCTGGGACCAGATTTCCAACCCATGACTTGGGTGCTGAGGCTAATGATTTTCCCACTCTCTACAAACCTGATCGTGGGGCCCTTTTTTAACATCCACATCTCCTTTGATAAATTAAAAAAACCAGCTCTGATTGCTACGATATTAGGAATATCAAATCTGCTTTTAGCAATCCTACTGACACCACAATATGGGACAATGGGCTTGGTTACAGCTGGAACTCTAACTCTAACATTTTATTATTCAATTTATGCACCTATTTATGCAGCTAAACTCATGGGTTTGCCTTGGACACACTACCTTCAACGATTAGGAACTATTACACTCGCAACACTGGGAGTAACTCTAGTCTCTTTTTTTCTTGATAAAACAATTCCCCTGACATCCTATTTTTCTTTGATTTTTTCTGGGGGGCTGGTCTCGTTAGTATATTTGATACTGGCTTATTTCCTGGGGCTTAATGAAACAGAGAAGATTTTTCTAAAGAATTTTCTGAATCCTTCCCCTTCGAAAAGATAATCAATCCCTCCTGAGATTCTTAAATCTAGACAATTTGCTCATAGAAAGCCACTCAAATTTCTTCCTTGAAAATTTTAGGTTGATGAATGATTGTTGTGTTCCTGAAGAGGCTTAGTTACTTCGAGTGGGGCAGTGTAGGGGTTTCTAGTTCAAAGCAAGTAGCAATACAGACTTGCCCATCTTCATTTGTTTTTGTTGGGGTGTGAAGTATCATTATTTCACTTTAGGGATATTGGATTCTGGCTGGTATATAACTCGTTTTAACCGATAAAGTTGGTCACGTGAAAAAAAATTCTTTAACAACTTAATTGCCCCGCCAGTAATGGCATCGATAATAATTGCTACATGAATGCCTAAGGCCATCCCCACTCGTCCAGATATCAATGCACTCTTTCGGAGTTCTCTGGCTGTAAGTGGATCAAGATTGTTCAGCATCCCCCAGTGTAAATAGGAGATAGGAGTCATATTTTTTCCGAAATTATTATAGTGATGTCGCACCTTAGTAAGTTCGAATAAAATTATCATCCGATAGCATTTCTGGCAGGTGCAACAATTGTTTAGCCCTTGCATACGAATTTTATTCGCACACACGCGCAGCTTGTGATACGTGACTGGCCAACGCACGAGGACGGAAGTCTTTTCAGAACGACTGATATTAGTACCGTGATTGATTATATGGGTTGTTTCAGTCGACAAAAGGTGATCGATCAGCGGAGTGCTGCCATATGGAACCAAATTGTTATAATCTGAAAGGCTAGATGCTATGTAGAATCGATTTATGAAGGAACCTATACACAGTGCAGCACCTATTAGCGGGGCACCATGGAAGATGGTCCAATTGATACGAAATTCTGAGAACTGATGGGCATTGGTTGATGCCTGAATTAATTCCAATCCAAGTTCTTCAAATAGTTTGGAATAAGGCTCAGCTGCAGCCTGGTAATTTAGTTCATCATTCAGGCGCAGGTCTAGACCATGCACAAATAAACCATGGGTAGTTCGGGATTCGGGGATGGGTTGATTCTCTGGCAGATGTGACCATAAGGTATAGAATGAATCCACCCCGCCACTGAATGCTGTTGCAACAGCGGTCTTACCTTTTGGATGTGGAGGGGTTTCAAGATGATTGTATTGTATATTGACCTGCTGAAAAAGATTGGGATACCAAGCATGGAAAACATTCCGATATTCAAATAGATTATATGCCAGCTTAGGCGAGATTGCTCCCCGTATTTGTAAATCTTCTCCTGTGTACATTGCGACAAGTAAGGCTGTAGCTACAAAAGCATCTGAGCGCAGGGAGATATGCTCAGCGTATTTTTCGGGGAAACGATACCAAAGCTCATATGGCAGATAGGGTAATGGCGTTTGTAATTCAAAGCGAGTGGCCATGCGGACTTGCCCGCTCTCAATTGTTTTTGTTGGGGTGTGAAGAAGCATAAGGGTGATTATAACGTGCGCAGGGGCGACCCATTCGGATAAAAAGAGCTTTTTCTTATAGCTTAAATTCTTGTGAAAAACAACATTCTTCATGAAAAGCACAAAGGGGCGGTCTTACAAGATAGGATGATTTAAACAAAAGTAGGAGCGCAACATTGCTGCGCCCCTACGGCACTGATTCCTAATCTCTACTCAACTAATCCCTACTCCTTCACAATATTAACCACCCTCCCCTTAATCACAATTACCTTGCGGGGTGGTTTGTCGCCGAGATACTTCTGTACATTCTCGCTCGCGAGAGCAACCGCCTTCACCGACTCATCATCCGCATCAACGGCGACTGTGATTTTCTCGCGCACTTTACCATTTACCTGCACAGCCATCTCGATTTCATCCACGACTACGGCAGATTCGTCTACTTTGGGCCAGGGTTGGGTGTGAATGGAGTACTCTCCGCCCATCCGTCCCCAGAGTTCTTCAGCGATATGCGGGGCGACAGGGGCGAGCATTAGTAAGTAGGTTTTGCTGGCTTCGTACCACTCTTCGCTACCAACGGCACCTTCGCGGCGGGCTTTATACATCTCGTTCATTAGCTCCATCAGCGAGGAGATGATCGTGTTGAATCCCACGTTCTCGAAGTCGTAGGTGATCGATTTGAGAGCAAGATGAAGTTTACGTCGCAAATCAAGTTTGGTGTCCTCCGAGCAAGTTGGGGTCACGTTCGTCTCGGCGGCGGTATCGGTGAAAATCGTCCAGACTCGTTTTATCCAACGCACAGTTCCCTCAATCCCCTGAGAATTCCACGGTCCGCCCATATCCCAGCGAGCGAAAAACATCAGGTAGGCACGTACCACATCTGCACCATATTTCTCAACGAGTGCATCAGGCGCAACCACATTGCCCTTCGATTTCGACATTTTATCGTGATCTTCGCCCAAAACCATGCCCTGATTTCGCAATTGCGCCATCGGCTCGTTGCCCTTCGTGATGCCCATATCTCGCAACGCCTTGTGGAAAAATCGGGTGTACATCAGGTGCATCGTGGCATGCTCAATGCCACCCGTGTAGGTGTCTACGGGCATCCAATAATCGTATTCTTTTTGGTCAAATGGCGCGTCATTATAATCGGGAGAAAGGTAGCGCAGGTGATACCAAGACGAGCACATGAAGGTATCCATTGTGTCGGTTTCTCGGATGGCTTCGCCGCCGCACTCTGGACATTCGGTGTGTTTCCAGGTCGGATGCAATTTCAGCGGCGACTCACCGGTGGGCAGCCACTCGACATCTTCGGGCAGCGTGACAGGGAGTTGCTCTTCGGGGGCGGGATTCCAGCCGCATTTTTCGCAATTTATCATTGGGATGGGGGAGCCCCAATAGCGTTGGCGGGAGATGAGCCAATCGCGCAGTTTATAGTTGATGGATTTCTTGCCGGTGCCTTTCTCGGAGATAAACTTGACTGCCTTCGAGAGAGATTCTTTTGCTGAGGTGCCGGTGAGCTGCCCCGAGTTAACCATCGTTCCTTTGGCTGGGACAGATTCTTCCATCGTTGCGCCGTCGAGAGCTTCCATACCATCGGGCTGGATGACGACGCGCACTTCGAGATCAAATTTGCGGGCAAAGGCAAAGTCGCGCTGGTCGTGCGCGGGGACAGCCATAATCGCGCCCGTGCCATAAGACATGAGGACATAATCCGCGATCCAAATCGGGATTTTTTCATCGTTGACGGGATTAATCGCATACGCGCCAGTAAATACGCCCGTTTTCTCTTTAGTGGTCGATTGCCGATCAATATCCGATTGCCGCGCGGCTTCATCTTTATAGACTTCAATTTCTTCTTTTTTATCTTCGGCAGAAATCTCATCTACGAGCGGATGTTCTGGCGATAGCACCATGAAGGTCGCGCCCCAGAGGGTGTCGGGGCGAGTTGTGAAGACTTCCATATCGTGGTTGCCGATTTCAGTCTTAAAAACGACTGATGCGCCTTCACTTCGTCCGACCCAATTTGTTTGCAGCGTTTGGACGTGCTCGGGCCAATCAATGCCTTCAAAAGTTTTCAGTTCATCAGCATAATTTGTGGTGCGGAAAAACCACTGATCCAAATCTTTTTTAATGACAGGAGTCTCACAGCGTTCGCAATGACGGTCATCGCCCCAAACCTGTTCGCGCGCCAACGTAGTATTACAACTTGGACACCAATCTACGGGCGACATTTTTCGATAAGCCAATCCATTTTTGTAAAGCTGAATGAAGAACCATTCTGTCCATTTATAATAAGATTCATCGCTGGAGACAGCTTCGCGTTCCCAATCAAACATCGCGCCCATAGAGCGGAGTTGTCCACGCATTCGATCGATATTGGCGTAAGTCCACTTTTTCGGGTGGATATTATTCTTAATCGCCGCCCCTTCTGCGGGGAGACCAAAAGAGTCGAAGCCAATGGGGAAGAGGACGTTGAATCCGTTCATACGTTTATATCTGGCGCGTGAATCGGAGGGAGTCATCGCGTACCAGTGACCGATGTGTAGATCACCAGAGGGGTAAGGGAGCATTGTCAGCGCGTAATGCTTTTCTTTACTCTCGTCGATTACCGAGCGGTAAAGTTCGTCTGTGTCCCATTTTTTTTGCCATTTTTTTTCTATTTCGCCGTGATTGTATTCGTCGTTGAACATGATTTTTCTCCTACTGTTTAAAGTTGCAGGTTGCAAATTTAAGGTTTGCAAGTTGTTATCGTGATTCTGTTATTTACTGGCAATGAGCGGGGCTAAAGCCACCTGCTCAATAAATGAAAACCCTATCGGGCTGTTTTTTTCAGTCCAACGGACTTTCATGAACTGAGAGGCGTGGTTTTAGCCCGCACTGTATTTGGTTAAAACACAAAATCCCTTCATCCACTCAGGGACGAAGGAATTAATCTCCGCGGTACCACCCGGCTTCGGTTGAAAGTTTCAGGTTGAAGAGATTTTTAACTCTATGCCTTAAACTTGCAATCGCATCTCAAATCGCTATAACGGGCGTTTCCCGACATCAACTACTTTGTTTCACTGACGCAGTCTCTCTTTCGAGATAACAAGCGAGTTCGGTCTCCGCGTTCCTGCTAAACGCTGTGATAGGCTCTCACATTATCACCTATCTCTCTGGCAGGATGACCTACTACTCCTGTTTTGACTTTTAAGATTATTGCGTAATACGTATTGCCTAAGAAAAAACTTACATTTTATACAATACGTTTTACTAAAAGAGCCAGCCCTTCAGCCGGCTCTTTTATAAGTCCAGTGGACCTAGTGGGACTCGAACCCACGACCTCCTCAATGCCATTGAGGCGCGCTCCCAACTGCGCCATAGGCCCCCGTTATTTAGTGCAAAGGATTTTACCATAAAGGCGCATCCCGTCAATCATTTTTGTTCGCATTTTCTAAACACGAAGTTTCTCTAAGAAAAAGACAAAAAGAATAGTTTTTCCTTTGTGTTTTTGTGTTAAAAATGCTTGTGGACCTGGCGGGATTCGAACCCGCGACCTCGTCAGTGCGATTGACGCGCGCTCCCAACTGCGCTACAGGCCCCCGCTTTCAATAAAGCCCCGTGATTTTACCATTCGCTAGGGGGATGTCAAGATTTTTTATTCATCCTTGGTTTCCTTTGCAATATAAAGAGGACTATCCTGTACTTGCAAAAGTATCTCATCCCAGAAATCTTCTGCATCGCCGTAGGGATAGATGCGTAATAATTCTTCGTGTGCTTTTTCAAGATCACCAAGATAAATATAGTCGAGAAGCAAAGGCAAAGCCCCACATTTTGTTGTCTCATCCCATTCGGCGTAGTCACCAGGTTTTACAGACTCTGCGATTTCGGTGTTATTTTGAATATCTACAATATATTCATCTGGAAAATTAGGGCTTGCAGGAAGATAGCTTTGCGCATCTGCATCGTAAGCCATGATCACTTTTACAAAAGGAGAGCCTGCGTAGGCACAATATTGATAAGCAAAGAGATCATCGTAGGTGACAAATTCGTATATATCGTCCCCGTCAAGGTCTTTAAATTGCCCACCAGCATTGGATTCTGGCTTCTTGAGTAATAGTGTTAGTTTTTCACCAAGGCTATATACTTGAGTCCCAAAACAGCAATGCGCGCCCCCTGTGTAGGTCTCAATAATTACTTCAGGATAATCATCTCCGTTAATATCGGCACCAGATAATGGTTCAAGAGCGGAGGCTGTCTCGATGCGGATGCTCTGCACACCCGTTTTCTCGATCAAAACAATATCATCAAAACCCATCGGACTCTCGGAATTATGCCAATAACGGATTCCATATGCGCCGATCAAGAGCTCATCTGCAAGTTGGTAGCTCCCGCCCGGAGAGACTGCAGGTGGCGGGATAGGTTTTTCTTCTTCAACCAGATCATTGGGATTGATTTCTGGCGTAGCAGATGGGATTGGCGTAGATGTATAAGAAGCTGCCAGTGTTGCGGTCTGTGCGGCAGATTCTGTTTGGGTTGCGGGGATGTTGGGAGTGGGCGTAAAAAGTAAGGCGAGTGCTGTTTCTGTCAAAATGAGAGATTCTGTCTCCGCAACAGATGTCAATATAACGGGAGCAACTGTTGGGGTCGGGGGCGATACGGGGGCAAAAAGTCCACAAGCAAGAGATATTAGAATCATGAAAGGCAGAAAAAAATTAACACGCCTTCTCATCTCCTATCCCCTTTCCACCATTTAAAGTTTTTCAAAACTGACCCGCCCAAAAACTCTTTTGCTATGGAAATTTCCGGCACAAGATTTGCATCAAGAGGCAAGAACCACTCCAAAAAAGCGAGGAGACGTTTGGCTTCGATATGCTCCGGCGTGCCATAAGGAACCTGACGCAAGAGCGGCTCGGCAAAGGATTTCAGCGCGGCCAGCTCATAAGCCAGCGCAGAATTGAACATAAGATCGGCATTTTCCTGATAGGGAAAAATATGCCGTTTTTCACCACGCCGTACCGACTCCCAACGTGAAATGGTGTCTTGAGCGGTGTAGCCGCGCTCACGCGCATCACGCACAATTCGGCGGATAAGGCGCGTATCGGTCGTGGAAACGCGATTATGACGGTCGAGATTCAATTGCGTTAGCGCGGAAATATAGATATGAAAAGCCTGCTTACTCAAAGCTTCGGGAATCAGGCGCGGATTCATGCCATGAATCCCCTCGAGAATAATAAGTTGCCCCTCTTGCAGTTGAACTTCATCACCCGGTTCACTAATGCCCGTCTTAAAATTATAATTTGGCATTTGCACAGATTCACCAGCGATCAATTTCTGGAGATGTTCTGCAATCAAGGGTAAATTTAATGCTTCCAAAACTTCAAAATCAAGCTCCCCATTTTCATCGCGCGGGTTATTTAATCGGTCTACAAAATAATTATCCAGTTCAAGCGGAAAAGGTGAAATTCCCCGCGCTAATAATTGCACAGTTAGACGGCGAGAAAAAGTCGTTTTGCCTGAAGAGGAAGGTCCCGCAATCAAGATCAGGCGCAAATCATCTCGGCGAGAAGCAATTTCTCTTGCGACAGAAGCGATATGCATTTCATGCAAGGCTTCTGAAACCAGCACAATTTCCTGCTCACGCCCCGCTGCAATCGCGTTATTCAACGCGCCCACATTATCAATCCCCAGCTTCATCAGCCAGTCGCCGTATTGTCGAAAGGTGCTGATCAACTGCGGATAATCTCCCATCGGCAGCAACTCAGTCGGCTTGTGTCGGCGCGGAAAACGCATCACAAAACCGTCCTTACTTTCCTTCAAATCAAACCAGCGCAAATAGCCCGTCGAAGGCACCATATAGCCGTGATGATAATCCATGTGGTCGCCGAGCCGATAAAGCGTCAGATAATCTTTTTTACGATGCGCCAAAAGTGTGATCTTATCTTCATGCCCTAGAGATTTAAAATGTTGGATAGCTTCATCCAGCGGGATTTCTTCTCGGATGAAAGGCGAATCGCTCGCGACTTCAGCTTGCATCCGTTTTTTCAACATCTCCAACTCTTCAAGAGATAGTGCTTCCCGTCCGCTCACCTGACAATAATACCCCCCCGACCCAACCGAATGATCAATAGTCAGTTTTCCCTTGGGGAAGAGCTGCTGAAAAATAGACTCGAGCAAAAAAGTGAGCGAGCGACGATATATCCGCGCGCCATCCGCAGTGGAGGTGGTGACAGGTTTAATCGTCGATTCAACTTGAATCAGATAACGAAACTCACGCAAACCGCCATTAACGATGACGGCAACGATTGGCTCATCTTCATTAATAGCTATTGCTTTAAGAAATTCTTCTGCGCTTGCCCCACGTGGACCGCGCAAAGTGCGCCCATCATGAAGATGGACTTCTACTGTTTCGCGTGGTTCTGTGATTTGGATTTTATTTTTCATGTTTTTTGTACCGTATTATCTTTTTTTCACCACGGAGACCACTGAGTTTTTAAGTTTTCTCCGTATTCTCCGTGGTGAAATTTTAAGATTTATCAGTCAATCAGGTTCTTTATGTTCAGATTTGCCCCAACAACTTCTCAGGCCTCTTGGCATAACTCTCTACTGAAATTTCACTGCGCGTCATCGCCAACAAAGTTTCATTGAGTAATTGATTAATCGGTGTCGGGATTTCGGCTTGTTTCCCGGCACGCACGACCGCACCATTCAGATAATCTGTTTCACTTTTTCCACGTCCCGAATGAAGATCAATATGGAAGGAAGGCATTTTGCCACCACGGCCACCACCCAGCTTTTTGGCTGCAAGTGGACGAAGCCAAATAGGCCCCTTTGCTGCTAAAGCCAATAATTTGACGGGCGTCCCGGGCAAATCAACAACGCTGATTTTTTGTGCGTTCATCACATCAAGAGCTTCACTGAGCATTTGCATCTCAAAGGCATAAAGGCCATTTCGTGAGAAGATTTCAGCAGGAGACATATCGAGAATAGCAGAGGTCGCATTGCCAACCAGATTGGTCAGCATTTTCGACCATTTCATATCTGCCGCGCGGTCATATAGTTTGGCATTGAGTAAAGCAACGTTCATCGCTTTAACCAATCGCTCAGCAAGGGGATGCTCATTCGCAACGCCGATGCCGCGTAGTTTTTCAAGAACAATATCGCCCGCATCACGCCGCCCGATGGCCGAGGTGACTGTGCCTGCAATTACATTTTCGGGCCCAAGAATTTCACCAATAGCAGGCTCATTATCTACGCCATTTTGAAGGCAGAGGACGGGAGGCATTTTCTCGGCGAGGGACAATATCCCTTTAAGGGCAGATTCGGTATCATAAGATTTTAGTGCAAAGAGGGCGATATCAAAGGGACCGTAATCAAGAGCTTTTGCCAGGGAATCGGCAAAAACTAAATCAGCGGCAGGAATCAAATCCGTTGCTGAGGTGTTGCGTCGCTTATCTAAACTGAGATCAAGCCGAAGTCCACGTGCGCTTAACGCCTCGACAACATCTGGGCGTTCAACAAAAACGACTTCGTGTCCCGACAGCGCAAGGCTGCCTCCTATATAAGTCCCGATCGCCCCTGCCCCAAAAGATAGAATTTTTAGGGGGTGATTAGTCATCATCTCTCCAGTGATTTTTGTCGTTTAATCCTTCAATATACCAGCGGTGCGAACAGGGCGCATAGCTCAGGCTTGCAAAAGCAGTATTCCCAAAACGGAATTGGGGTCCCTGATAATTGGCGTGGGGAGCAACGCCAACGATGGCTTTCATGGTCTGGTTGAGAATTGCGCCATGCGAGACAATCAGATATCGACCTGGTGGGCGCATTAGCAAACTTTGGAGGGCATGCCCTGCGCGGAGGAAGAGTTCCCAATCACCTTCACCATTCCCTGCAAAAACCTGATAAGGGTTCTTAAAACGAGGCTGAGGAAGGAGCCTGCGCCCCTCTTCGTGTTTCAAACCTGTAACTTTGCCGTTGTGGCGTTCCATCCAGATGGAGTCGAATTCATCAATAGAGAAGCCAAGTCTCTCAGAAAGGATTTCGACTGTTTCACGAGTGCGGCTGAGAGGCGATGCAATCACGTAATCAAATTTACGCTTTTCTTCCAGCCAACGTGCGGAGAGGGCATGTACTTGTTCACGTCCGCGCTCGGTGAGGGGAAAATCGCCTTGTCCCTGAAAATAGCCTTCGGCGTTGCCAATTGATTCGGCATGCCGAAGGAGGGTAATTTTGTATAGATAATTTTTCTTTGCCATAGGGGGCTATTTTATCAGGGTTTCAGAAAAGTATAGAACGAGGCTTGTATTATTTTTATTATTTAGCTTACTCTTCTGTTTACAGACTATTCCTTCTTTGAAATTGGGTTGTTCTGGTTGGATTTTTTCATCCATCTCGTGCTACAATCATCCCTATATCCGTGATGAAATAAGATAAGATTTTGGAGAGAAGCAACCATGAAAAAAACATATTTTGTCGTGACAATCATCGGTCCAGATAAACGAGGGCTTGTCGCTGATGTAACAGAAACCATTCTCGAAAATGACGCCAGCATCGAAGAAAGCCATATGATGCGGCTTGGTGGAGAATTTGCAATGATGATGCTCATTGCTCTTCCAAAAGGTCAATATGAAAAATGTTGCCAAAATCTTGAGAAGTTTAAAGAAGAAGGGCTAGAAGTTTTCAGCCGTGAGACCGACCTTGCACGTCTGGAAAAATTTCAGGGATTTGTGCCTTATGAAATTTCTGTTTGGGGTGCAGACCATGCAGGAATTATCCATGCCGTGGCTGATTATCTCAGCGAGGCACATGTTCAGGTTGAAGATATTGAAACGCACGTCACGAAGGCTCCCCTCTCTGGTGCACCACTCTTTTCTATGAACGCCATGGTGCAGGTTCCCCCAGACTTGGCTCTTCCTGAGTTTAGAGAAGAATTAGAAGATTTAGGCGATGAGCTAGGTGTGGATATTGATGTGAAGATGCGGATGGATTAGATTTTCTACCTTAAAAGAAAAAAACGCCAAGATTTCTCTTGGCGTTTTCGCTTTAATGGATGCCTCGCATCACTCTTGCTTTTAGCTTGCTTCCTTATTAACGAGCATTTTGCAAAAGAAAGCAAATTCCGTTAAACGCCCCTCTGTCCTTCGGACATCTCCCCCAAATTCTAAGTACGGAATTTAGGGGAGAATCATATTAACTAGAATTTCGCCCTCTTCAGCCACAAACTATTACTCACCACTGAGACGGAACTAAAAGCCATCGCAAATGCCGCGAGCATGGGATTGATGAATCCCATCGCAGAGGCGGGGATTAAGATGATATTGTAGATAAACGCCCAAAAGAGATTTTGTTTAATCGTTTTCACCGTTTTTCGTGAGAGTTTGATGGCGCGTACTACGCCGCGCAAATCGCCGCTCATTAATGTGACGGGTGCTGCCGCCATAGCAACATCTGTGCCAGTGCCGATGGCGATTCCTACATCAGCTTGGGCAAGGGCGGGAGCGTCGTTTATGCCGTCGCCCACCATTGCCACAATACTGGTTGAAGGTTTTAGGTTGGAAGGTTGAAGGTTTTGAAGTTTTTTAACTTCATCTACTTTACCAGCGGGGAGAACTTCGGCGATGATTTTATCTACGCCAACTTGCGCACCAATCGCTTCGGCGGTGGCTTGGTTATCACCGGTGATCATGACGACTTCCAGTCCCATTTCTTTGAGTTCGGCAATTGCTTCTACTGAGCCATCTTTGAGGGTATCGGCTACGGCGATTATGCCAGCCACTTCACCATCTACAGCAACCAGCATGGCGGTTTTGGCTTCAGATTGAAGCCTTTTCATCTCTGCTTCGAGATTGTTGAGGGGATATGCATGTTCATTCATCATCCGCAAATTGCCAACGGCCACTTTTTTACCATCTACTTCGGCTGAAACGCCATGACCCGCTTGGGCTGAGAATCCTGTCAGGTCATCGAGAGCAAGTTCACGCAAGGTCGCTTCCGCCCAAATTGCTTCACCCAGAGGGTGTTCACTGCCTTTTTCCACCGAAGCGGCTAAAGCCAGCACAGTGTCTGCATCCCATTTATCTGCCACCACAATATCGGTCACGGCGGGCTGCCCTTTGGTAATTGTGCCTGTTTTATCGAGCACCACTGTGGTTGTTTTTCCGGCGGTTTCGAGACCTTCGCTAGAGCGAAAAAGGATGCCCATTTCTGCGCCCATGCCCGTGCCAACCATCACAGCGGTGGGCGTGGCAAGGCCCATCGCGCAGGGGCAGGCGATAACGAGCACCGCGACCATATTGACGAGCGCACGAGTAAAGAGACTGATTTCGGAATCTGCGGGGAGGGGAACGAGGAAATACCAGACCGCAAAAGTGAGGGTGGCAATGGATAGAACTGCCGGAACGAACTTGGCTGAAACTTGGTCGGCGAGTTGCTGAATCGGCGCTTTGGACCCCTGAGCATCTTCGACGAGCTTGATAATTTGAGCAAGGGCAGTTTCTTTACCCACTTTCGTGGCTTCAACTTTGAGCAAGCCCATTTTGTTGAGGGTTGCACCAATAACAGGCTCGCCAATCTTCTTTTCTACGGGCAGGGATTCGCCTGTGAGCATTGATTCATCGACCGAAGAATTGCCTTCCACGACCACACCATCTACAGGAATTTTCTCACCAGGCTTGATGAGGAGAATATCACCTGTGACCACATCTTCAAGAGGCATTTCAATTTCTTGATTGTCTCGAATAACGCGGGCCGTTTTGGCGCGTAATCCCATCAGCTTTTTGATGGCATCGCTGGTATGCCCTTTTGCGCGGGCTTCGAGAAATTTACCAACGCGGATCAAGGTAATAATAACGGCAGAAGTCTCAAAATAAATATGCCCGGGCAAAATACCGAGCATGACAATGAGCGAATAAAAATAGGCAGTAGATGATCCCATTGCGACCAAAACATCCATATTCGCAGAACCATTGCGGAGAGATTTATACCCGCCCACATAATACTGCCAGCCTACATAAAATTGGACAGGGGTCGCAAGCGCAAGCATAAACCAATTTGACCAAGCACCGTGCGACCACACGCCAAACATCCCCATATCTCGTCCCATTGAAAAAATAAAAAGCGGGATGGTGAAAATTAGCCCGATAATTAATAATCGTTTTTGCTCGGCAGTTTCTTGAGCGCGTGCTTTGGCTTCTGCATCTTCTGCATCGCCGCCCAATTCGAGAGAATCGAAGCCCACTGATTTGACAGCGCGGCGTAATTCCGCTTGTGTGATAAGTGTGGGGATATATTTGACGCGCGCTTTCTCTGTGGCAAAGGTGACTTGAGCCTCCAGCACGCCATCCAGTTCGCCCAGCATTCTTTCAAGTCTGCGAGCGTCGCTGTCATCAGAAAGACGCTGGATGATTAATTCGGCTTCGCCGGTTGCGATTCCGTAACCAGCGCGTTCGATACGTGCGATCACATCATCTACGCCGAGCAGGGATTGGTCAAGCTCAAAAGTAGCGCGCTCAGAGGAGAGATTGACGACTGCGCTATCTACGCCATCTAGTTTTTTTAGGTTACGCTCAACAGCGGCAACGCAATTGGCGCAGGTCATGCCAGTGATGGGGAGGGTTAGTTGGTGTTTGTTTGTCATTAAGGATTATCCTGATTTGGTTAAAAAACTACGCATTAAGCAATAAATAAATGCGTAGTTCGTATTGCGTAAAACGTAAATTATGAGAATTTTATTCGCAATTATTATGTTGGTTCCACATCTCAGCATCATGCCCATCTGGCACATTATTACAAGGGTCACCAGAGGTATATCCACGCAAGTCATTATATTTTGCCACTTGCTCAGCGGTAAGAATTTCAACCATAGATAAATGATATTTCAAATGGACGATACGCAATTGCCCATATAGCTCTGCGCTTTGTGTTACTTTCTCCTGCAAAAATTCTTCAGTGGTTGTCTCACCTGAAAAAGCATCATCAATAGCTATTTCAAGCGCAATAATCTTCTCACCTAAAGCAATCGCTTCTGTGCGCATCTCTTTATACAGAATTTCTATATTTTCTTTTTGCTCATCGCTAACTTTAAACTCACCCGCTTCAATCGCATCCAAAACATGACGCGGTCCAGGATACCCGTTCAACTCGGCGGGTTTTGCCATCCCGCCAAAAGGCGTTCCTGCCCCAGACAGCAAGCCTTCAATATCATCCTGAGATAAAGCCTTTATCCCTCTCGCCTCCTGCCCCGTATAAGGCGAATGAATAGCACTTTCGTCTTCTACTTCTGAAGAACAAGACGAGAGTGTCGCACCAACAATAATCAAGATGATAAAAAAGCCAATACCAATATTCTTTTTGGACATTTTCACTTTATTCCTTTTCGAACAGGATGGAAGAAGCGCATCGTACTTGTTTTCAACTTGCATCCGTTTAATTATCTAATTTCTTTCGTGATCAAAAAATACCGTTAAATGAAAAAGGGTGACCATTCAGCCACCCTCTCAAACAAACTACGCAGCAACTGGATAATTGATCTCAGCCATCAGACTTTTGATCGCATCCTCATTTGCTGGAACATCAAAAGTAATCTCGACCACCTTGGTCTCGGCACTAGCGGTGACGCTCTGAACGCCATCCATCTCGCTAATTTCCATTTGAATGGTATTGACACAATGTCCGCAAGAAATGCCAGGTACAGAATAGGTAGTGGTAGTCATGGGTAAAACCTCCAATAAATTGTCTAGGGTTAATATGAAAAATCTTTTACAAAAGCCCGCACGTTACCAAGACAACAATCGCCTTGGGGATTTCGTATGTCGCAGGCGCATTGACCAGCTTTTATGCCAGCGGTAATTTCTTCAACCGCAGTAGTTTTTCCGCTTTCAGTAATTTCGCTGCTTATGCTTCCTACCGTATGGTTGAAACAATAGCAGATAGTACTCTCTTTCTCATTAACATGCTTTTGATAAATACGCTCACGTAGATCATCTTCGACAAAAACTTGTTGCCCATCTTCGCTATAGTAGACGGTGGGGCAATCTGGATCAGTACAAAATCTATAATTTCCTACTCCCAAGATATTTAAAGGGAGAGATAACATCGCCTTGACAATTTGTGTATCGACTCGCTTGCCAAGAGCACCGTTTGTAGGGCAAGTTTTGCTCACGCTCTAAAAAACATCTTTTTTGTCATCGTCAATCTTCTTATTCATTGAGATTGTCACTAACAAAATCTATCAACTCATCAACTTCAACATACATTGTACGTTCAGGATTATCTGGCGCACCATAATCTTTGATCCAAGTTATTTGCCCATCTCGATCTACTAAAACAAAGGTATGGCTTGGCTCTCCGTTGTCTATGGCCCATTGTAAAACATCATATTCCGCTGAAGCTTTTAGCTCAGGGTCGGAAAGTACTGGCACACTGGTAATACCTAAATCCTGTGCTTCTAGTGCCATTTCTTCCACGGTATCACGAGCAATGCTAATAACTTGAACGTTGAGAGCTTGAAATTCAGAACTGTTTTGCAAATCCACGATTTGCTGCATACAAGGTGGTCAGCCAACTGCCATGTGAAAGAATAACAGCACTGGCGTTCCTGAATAGTCCGATAACGCTGTTTTTCCACCAAGAGTATTATCCAATTCAAAATTTGGAGCAAGTGTCCCTACGAGCGAGTCTTCTGGAGGGGATTGGGGTGTACAGGCTGCAAGAATCAACAACAGTATAACGAATAAGATCGTGCGAGTTTTTTTTATTTGCATTTAGAACCTCTTTTAAACTTTAGTCGCCGTCTCAAAGACTTCTTTGATTTCGACCAATACGCGCTCGCGCTCACTTGCATCTTCACCTTGGATAGCGGTGATGACGCAAGAGTTGAGATGGTCTTCGAGAATGATGGTACTGATTTTATTCAGTGCAGCTTCTACCGCCTGAATCTGACGGATCACGTCAATACAGTAGGCATCTTCTTCGACCATGCGAGTGATTCCGCGCAAGTGTCCTTCAACTGTTTTTAATCGTTGTAGTGCGTTTTCGTGTTTCATAGAGAGTTTCCTCCCCCCCCCCATAGGGGGTGGGTAGGAGTAATATATCTAACCCTCCCAACTTTGTCAAGACGCCTAACAAATCTGATAAGTGATAACCAATCCCCTATTGACAAAAAGATGCTATTCTTCTCTTAGAAAGACTTTCGCTAAGAGTTTTGAAGAAGATGATAAGAAATTTTCAATAACACCATTGATACCATCACCGAGTAATGGCAGACACCTTTCGCAGCATGGTATTTTCCCTCATTAATCTATTCTATTCGCCTAAATGTGGGCTATAGTGTTCCCCACGACAATCATTTTTATACTTCTTGCAACAGGGCTTTTCTTGGGTATCGTTATCTGGCATAAATCTATAAAGATGAGGAAAGCAAAACCATCAGTCGTATCTTCTGGCTCATGCGTTTCTCTTTATTCATACAAACCTCTTTTCATCGTATAATTGGATCTATGACGAATAATAAAATGCTTCTCTTGCACCTCGCCCTCCTACTCCTTATTCTCAGTGCGTGCAGACCCAAAACACCTATCTCTTCACAAAACGCCATTTCTGCTGCGATTGCAAGCACGCTCGCTGCACTTCCTCAACCAACCATCCAGCCTACCTATACCCCTTACCCCACAGTCACGCCGCATGCTCCTCCATTACAAGGTCTTTTTTGCGAATATGAATTCTGCGTTGGACACGCTCCCGATACAGCTTTTTTTGATGCACGTGATTCAAAAAACCCCAGTGTCTACAGTGAGGGGATGCTTGCTACATATCGCTCCGATCTTTTTACGCTTATCATTTGGCAACTTAATCATGGATCGGATGATCCGCAATTGATGCTTGATCTCATTATGGAAGAGGGATTAGACACCCGCCGCGGCAACCTTGACGTCAACTTGCTCGGCGACCTAACGACATTTTATACACCCATCACAACCACCGCCACTGA
Source organism: Anaerolineae bacterium (assembly GCA_018645405.1). Taxonomy (GTDB): domain Bacteria; phylum Chloroflexota; class Anaerolineae; order Anaerolineales; family Villigracilaceae; genus Desulfolinea. The sequence goes on from JABGOQ010000202.1 coordinate 23,134, forward strand.
AATCCTACCCGCAGGGGGAGCAGCCGCCTGGGTCTGCGGTGACCGTGCCTTTGGCTGGAAAGTCTACACAGCAAGCGAAGAAATTGCCTCGCAACTCTTTGCAGAAACAATAAAAAAGTTTCGTTGCAACCAATAGCCATTGACCCAATTAAGACCAAAAAGGTCGGAGAGTTTTCTCTCCGACCTTTTTCTTTATCCAATATCAAAGAACTCAACAACAACTTCAACAGCAAATAACCAGAAGTACTACTTGCATTTCGGGTGTGAATAATGTAGAATGTGGTACAAAGTGGTAGAAAGTGGAGGGCAAATTCCTCCTGAGCGCCGGTTTCTCCGGCGTTTGCCTGTTAAATAGGATAAAGAACAAATGTTCTTAGGTCAATACCAACACTCACTCGATGCAAAAGGACGTCTTATCGTCCCCGCCCGCTTCCGCGATAGCCTCGCAGAAGGTGGCTTTGTTACGCGTGGGTTTGACCGCTGCCTTATGGTGATGACCCTCGATTATTTCGAAGTCGTTTACCAACGCATCAATTCGATGAACTTGGCAGACCCATCCACACGAGAGTTACGCCGGCTTTTCTTTGCTAATGCCTATTCTATCACTCCTGACAAAGTTGGGCGAATCAACCTCCCTTCTGATTTACGTCAATTTGCCCAAATAGAAACTGACACAACTGTCGCCGGACAAGGCGAATACTTTGAGATTTGGCTCCCCACCTTGTGGGAAAAGCAAATGACCACCCTAGAAAACGCCGAAGCCAACACCGAACGCTTTTCCGCCCTCGACCTCTCAGGAAACTGAGATGGGCGCGGCGCACCACCCCGTTCTTTACCATGAGATCATTCAAGCGTTAGAGCCACGAAATAAAGGCTACTACGTTGATTGCACCTTGGGAGCAGGCGGACACGCCCTCGGCATCCTGCAAGCATCCCAACCAGAAGGACAGTTGCTGGGCTTCGATCTAGACCCGCAAGCCCTCGCGCTCGCTCGTGAGACCTTGGCTCCTCATGAGCAGCGCACCCTTCTTCTGCAACGATCTTATACAAAATTAAATAAAACACGCCAAGAGATCCAATGGCCTTTGGTCAACGGTATCGTTCTTGATCTGGGTGCATCATCCATGCAGTTTGACACCCCCGAACGTGGTTTTTCCTTTCGGGAAGATGCTCCCCTCGATATGCGCTTTAGCCCCACAATAACAGAAAGCGCAGCCGACATCATCAACACCTACAGCGAAGCAGAACTGGCAGAAATAATCTTCCGCTACGGTGAAGAACGTGCCTCACGACGAATAGCCAAAGCAATTATTGGGATGCGACCGATTCGCACCACATTTGAACTTGCTACCCTTATATCAAAGGTTATCCCTCGTAAAGGAAAGCGTGTTCATCCGGCTACCCGAACATTTCAAGCTCTACGCATCGCTGTGAACGACGAGCTAGGCTCCATAGAAAATATTTTACCTCAAGCCATAGAAGCTCTCGCTCCTGGTGGGAGGTTGGCAGTCATCTCCTTCCACTCGTTGGAAGACAGACTGGTAAAACGATTCTTTCGTCATGAAAGCAAAGACTGCATCTGTCCACCGCGTCAACCGATTTGCACTTGCAACCATAAAGCCAGCATCAAAGAAATTACTCGCAAACCAATTCACCCTAGCGATGAAGAAACAGAGCAAAACCCACGTGCGCGTAGTGCACGATTAAGAGTAGCTGAAAGAATTTCTGAATAAAAAACTTATGAAGATCAAACGCCCAATCCTACAAGCTCCGTGGAGAACCCGCCGACAAAGAGCCGGGACATTTTTGCTTGCCATTGTAGGAACCAGTATGATCGCCGCGCTTTATCTCAGCGTTGCATCTCAATCCACTCTTGTTGGGCGTGAAATCCAATTGCTTGAACGAGAGATCAGCCTTAATAAAGAAGAAAATGCCAATCTCAAAACAGACTTGGCACGCATCCTTTCCTATTATGCAGCTGAAACACGCGGCGACGCATTAGGGTTTCACTCTGCTACCTCAGAAGAGATTCACTATCTCCCCATTCCTGGCTATAGCGGTAGAGAAGCTGTTACGCTTGCAAATGACACAAACTTGAGCGCAAATTTCCAAAACCTACCTACCGAGTATTCCCAATCACTTTTTGATTGGTTTGAGTTGCATTTACGATGAGAAAAGAATTTACCTGGCGTTCACTCTCTTTAGCAAGTATCTTCGCGATGATTGGCATTTTAATCATCGTGCAGATGACTCGCATCCAGGTCAGTACAGAAGCTGCCGATTTTCGAGAGCAGGCAACCCGTTATAAAGGCTGGGTAGAAACCGTTTATCCAGCACGAGGCGAGATTTATGATCGCAATGGCAATCTTCTCGCAGGCAATCAAAGTGTATTCGAAGTAGGCGTAACGCTACAAAACATCGAAAATGCACAAAGTATCGCTGCCATTCTTTCTACTGTCCTTAGCGTGGACTATATTGAAACTCTTACCTTAATCAACAACGCTGACGAGGATCAAGTTTACTTGAGAGTAGCAGATTATGTCTCTTCTGTGCAAGTAGAGGAACTGAGACGCATTCAAGGAAATATTGAAGAAGATAACCTCAACAACTCGCAAGAAGGACAAGATAGCCTCGCTGGGCTGAACTTCAGAAGACATCTTGCCCGTAGCTACCCTGAAAACGCAATTGCTTCTAACATTATCGGTTTTGTAAATCAATCTGGGCGCGGTTATTTTGGGATCGAAGAAAAGTACAACGATCTTCTTGCAGGAAACGCCGTCCAAGTTTGGGTACCTGCAGACCCAAATCGTGTTGAAGAAATCCCCCATGTCCCTGATGGGACAACACTCGTCCTGACTATCAACCGAGAACTACAAGCTTCTACAGAGCAAATTCTTGACCAATCTTTATATAACTATGGAGCAGAATCTGGGACGATTATCGTGATGGACCCCAAAAACGGCGAAATCCTCGCTATGGCCTCCACCCCGCGCTTGAATTTAGATAATTATTCGCAATATGACCAAATCTTTAACAGTGCCAGCGAATATAACCGTGCAATAAATATGCCTTATGAACCTGGCTCTGTTTTCAAGATCCTGACAATGGCGGCTGCCCTTGATATGGGCATTGTTACACCTCAAACAACTTATGTTGATATAGGCTCTTTCTCAATAAACGGTACAGTTATTCGCAACTGGGATCAAGGTGCTTGGGGGCTCCAAGATATGACTGGTTGTCTCCGACACTCGCTTAATGTCTGTATGGCATGGATAGCGACCGAGATGGGAACAGATAATTTCTACGACTATATGTCTAATTTCGGGATCGGACATCCGACCGGGATAGACTTAAGTGGAGAAGCCGGTGGCAGGCTCAAGGTCCCGGGCGATGCGGATTGGTATCCGATTGATCTCGCTACCAATTCCTTTGGTCAGGGCGTGACAACAACACCCATCCAAATGCTGATGGCAACTTCTGCTGTTGCGAACGATGGAAAAATGGTCGCTCCACATATTTTATATGGCATGGTGCGCAATGGTAAACAATACGATTTTCCACCCCAAGATGCAGGAACGCCAATCTCAAAAGGGGCAGCTCAAGCACTCAGTGAAATGCTTGCAAATTCAATCGCGGGTGACGATTCTAATGTAGCCATCCCCGGCTACCGGTTGGCTGGAAAAACGGGCACGGCACAAATTCCTACCGAATATGGTTGGTACTCTGAAGACGAGACCAACACATCCTATATCGGTTGGGGCCCAGTCGATGACCCGCAATTTATGATTTATGTTTGGCTTGAAAAACCAACGACCTCTATTTGGGCATCAAAAACTGCGGCTCCCGTTTTTACCTTAGTAGCAGAAGAAAGCATACGATTATTAAATATCCCGCCAGATATTATTCGGCAACAATATGCCGCAGGACAATAGCCTTTATTTTAGATCTCACCCTAACCCTTTTCTTTTAGGAAAGGGAAGCTAACAGGAAAACTCGTGCTAAAACTCGCCGATATTCTCGAAGCTCTCAATCAGCCCCGCCCCCAAAAGGCGACTGCCGCAATTCCCCACGCGGTGATCGACTCGCGTCAGGCGCAGGCTGCTTCACTTTTTATCGCCATTCCCGGCGAGAAGGTAGATGGGCACGATTTTGTCGCCGATGCTTTCGCACACGGCGCATCTTTCGCCTTAATCCAACGTGAAATCTCTGGCGATTTCAAAACAATAGATTTACGCTCCACGCTTTCTCAAAAGGATGTGGATGAATTGGATGCCCCGCTCTGCTTGCTAGTAGACAATACCGTCACTGCATTGCAAGAGATTGCCCGCTTCTGGCGGAACAAACTTGACCTGCGTGTGATCGGCATTACTGGAAGTGTGGGCAAGTCAACAACAAAAGAGCTCGCTGCCCAAACACTTGGGCTTCGTTATCGTACCCTGAAAAATTTCGGCAACCTAAACAACGAAATTGGTCTGCCTCTGACGGTTTTAGGATTACGCTCTGACCACGAACGCGCCATTCTCGAAATGGGATTTTACGTCCCTGGAGAGATCGATTTTCTCTGCAAAATCGCCAACCCTCAAGTCGGTGTTGTGACAAATATCGGCACCGTTCACGCTGAAAGGGCTGGTTCACAAGAAGAAATCGCACGCGGCAAAGCAGAATTAGTTCAGGCCTTGCCACCTGCTCCCGAAGGTGTCGCCATCTTGAACTATGACGATATTCGTGTGCGAGAAATGGCAAAAATGACCAAGGCACATGTCTTCTTTTATGGTCTTAGCCCTGAAGCCGATCTTTGGGCAGATAACGTGGAAGGTCTTGGTTTAGATGGGATTCGCTTCCGTTTGCATTATAAGCAAGAGACTTTGCATATCCACCTCCCACTGATCGGGAGACATTCTGTTCATACCGCCTTACGCACGGCAGCGATTTGCCTTGTTGAAGGAATGAAATGGCAAGGGATACTCAACGGTCTACGCGCAGGACGTGCTCAACTTCGTCTTGTTGCAGCACGAAGTAAATGCGGCGCATTAATTCTCGATGATACCTATAATGCCTCGCCCGCATCCACATTAGCAGCCTTAAGCCTGCTCGAGGAAATGGATGGCCAACATATTGCTGTACTCGGCGATATGCTTGAACTTGGACAATATGAACAACAAGGACACGAAATAATTGGCTTGCGCGCAGCTGAAATTGCCGATATTTTGCTCACATTCGGCACACGCGCTCATATCATTGCCAAATCTGCGCGTAAAGCGGGGATGCCCACTGATCGCATCCTTGAATTTGAAGAAAAAGAAACCCTAATCGAATGGTTGAAAGAAAATTTGACATCTAAAGATACTGTATTAATCAAAGGCTCACGTGGCCTGCGCATGGATCGAATCACCGCAGCGTTGGAGGCAGAAAAATGACACAAATGTCTCTTGCGCTAAGTCTCGCTGGTTTGAGTTTTATGATGACAGTTATCTGGGGACCACCTTTGCTTCGTATCTTGCGTCATTTCAAAATTGGCAAGATCATCCGCGTAGACGAACCGGGTTTCCATCAAGTAAAAATGGGAACGCCCACAATGGGCGGGGTGCTTTTCATCCTTCCCGTTGCTCTCATTACAGTCATGCTTAACGCTGTATCCATCATCGGTATGCAAACAATCGGGCGCTCGATACTTGTCCCACTCATCGTGATGTTCGCCTATGCAATACTTGGTGCGCTTGATGATTGGGAAGGGATTCGCGGAAAGAGACGTGGTGACGGGATGCGCGCCAGAACAAAATTTACTATTCAAGTTATCTTGGCTATCGCCACAGCCGCGGTCTTGAAATATATGCTCGAAGTTCCTGAATTAATTCTGCCCGGTGTGCAAGCGGTCTTTGATCTTGGTATTTGGTACGTCCCTTTAGCTGCCTTCATCATTATTGGCGCATCTAATGCGATCAATTTTACCGATGGGCTAGATGGATTGGCAGGGCTAATCGCTGCAACCGCCTTCATCACCTATGGCGGAATCGCCTTGCTTCAAGGGCAAATTTTCGTTGGCAGATTTTCCTTCACCATTGTTGGCGCGCTCTTTGGTTTCTTATGGTTCAACGTACACCCAGCTTCGCTTTTTATGGGTGATACTGGCTCGCTCTCACTTGGTGCAACGCTTGCTGTAGTCGCGTTGATGACGGGTCAATGGGCAATTTTGCCCCTCATCGCCATCGTTCCCGTCAGCGAAGCCCTGAGCGTTATTATCCAAGTTGGCTACTTCAAATTGACCCGAAAAATGACAGGCGAAGGCAAACGCTTTTTCAAGATGGCACCCATTCACCTTCATTTTGAACTACTCGGATGGAGCGAAACACAAGTTGTACAGCGTTTTTGGCTTATCAGTCTCCTCTCAGCCATGCTTGGTGTTGGATTGGCACTGGTTTAATCATATGACAAACTGGACAGATAAAAATATCCTTATTCTCGGAGCCGCCCGTCAGGGGTTGGCTTTGGCGCGTTATCTGACAAAGCACGGCGCAAAAGTGACTTTGAATGATAAACGGATGCCAAACGAGCTAAAAGATGAACAAGATTCTCTCAAAGATATAGATGTGGAATGGATGCTCGGCGCGCATTTCTCCAGCTTGCTCAATGGCAAAGACTTGGTCTGTCTCTCCGGCGGAATTCCGTTAAACCTCCCCATTGTGCGTGATGCCCAACGACGAAAAACACCGCTCTCGAACGATACTCAGATATTTCTTGAAGACTGCCCTTGCCGCACCATCGGGATCACTGGCTCAGCCGGTAAAACCACCACAACCACCATTGTGGGCAGAATAGCTAAAGAAGCCTTCCGCAAAAGTGAAAATAAAGTTTGGGTAGGCGGCAATATCGGCGACCCACTACTTAATTATGTAGATGAAATGAAAGAAGACGATCTCGCTATTCTTGAAATATCCAGTTTTCAACTGGACCAAATAAGTCTTTCGACCAATATCGCAGCATTGCTAAACGTGACGCCAAATCACCTCGACAGACATGGCACAATGGAAGCCTACGCTGCTGCAAAAGCACGTTTGTTGCAAAATCAGAAAACGGAAGATATTGCCATTATCGGCAGAGAAGATGAAGGTGCGTGGAGCATGGCAGCGTTCTCGCCGGGCAAGATGTTTACATTCGGTAGCAAACCTCTCGTCGAGAGCGAATCGGGAACATATCCGCTTAATGACTATATCTATTTCCGTGATGAACGTATGGATATCCCGCTCATCCCGATGAAATCCATCCACCTACGCGGAAATCATAACCTTTTGAATGTTCTGGCTGCAGCGACTATCGCTTTTGTAGCAGGCTTTCCTCCTAAAGCGATGGAAGCCGCACTGGAAGATTTTCACGGTGTTGAACATCGGCTGGAGTTAGTGCGGGAGTGGAAAGGCGCCGCTTGGTATAACAATTCGATTGCCACCGCCCCAGAGCGAGTAATGGCTGCGGTACGTTCTTTTGACGAGCCAATTGTGTTGATGCTAGGCGGGCGCGATAAAAAACTCCCTTGGGGCAAATTGGCTGAGTTGATTCGCCAACGTGTTGATCATGTGGTGCTTTTTGGCGAAGCTGCACAAAAAATTGCCGCAGCTATGGGCGGAAGGCGCGCGGGAGAACGCCCTTATACGATTTCACATTGCATCGGGCTAGAAGATGCTGTTGAAGCCGCCGCGAAAGTTGCCGAAGAAGGCGACGTTATTTTGCTTTCGCCCGGCGGAACAAGTTTTGATGAATTCAAAGATTTTGCTCAACGTGGAGAGAGTTTCAGAAAATGGGTACTCGAACTTTCATAGATAAAGGCTATCAAGCCATCACGCCGCGCTCTGCCAAAAGCGGAGATATGTCCCTGCTAATTACCATTATTGCTTTGGTGGCTTTTGGTTTGTTGATGCTCTACTCTGCCAGTGCAGATTATTCGGTAGAGATTTTGGGCGAAGTGCCCTCCTATATGTTCAAACGCCAATTGCTCTGGTTGCTTTTTGGCATCGTCATCGCCTTTGCTTTTTCGCTTCTCGATTATCACCATTGGAGACGAGTTGCAGTTCTTGCCATGCTTGGCACAATTATTGCCTTAGTTGCCGTTCTCTTTATCCAAGAACTTCGTCTTGGCGCAGTACGTACTTTTTATAACGGTTCTATTCAACCTTCTGAGTTGGCAAAAGTAGTCATTATTATTTATCTTTCGGTCTGGCTTTATGCCAAACGCGCCCAACTTCATAGCATTGAGCTAGGGTTAATTCCTTTAGCTATTATTCTCGGTCTTATTGGCGGCTTAATCTATTTACAACCTGATATAAGCGCAACCGCAACGATCTTTATCCTCGGTGGTGTACTTTTCTTCCTCGCTGGGGCAGATCTAAAACAAATCATTATCTTGATTCTTTTAGCTTCGCTCGTGGCTTGGGCCATCGTGCAGGTCAGCGCAACGGGACAAGAACGCGTTGAATATTATAGGCTCGGTCTTCAAGATCCCACGCACGCTTCCTATCATGTTCGACGTGCTTTAGAAGCGATCGTCAATGGCGGTGTTTTCGGTCTTGGTATTGGGCAGAGCGTCACTAAATTAACAGGATTACCCGTCCCACCCACCGACAGCATCTTCGCCGTCATCGCAGAAGAATTCGGCCTTGTTGGTGCTACTGTTCTTATTCTTTTATATGCAATTATGGTTTGGCGAGGTCTCGTCATTGCCCGCCGTGCTCCTGATATGCTCGGTTCTTTATTGGCTACAGGATTGGTTTTCTGGATCGCAATTGAAGCCCTTATCAATATGACCGTTATGGTCGGGCTGCTACCTTTTGCAGGCAACGCGCTGCCTTTTATCAGCGCGGGCGGTTCCAGCTTGGTTACATCGTTGGCAGCTATCGGTATTTTATTTAATATTTCTCGCCAACGCGGTGAAAACTCACAACTAGATGATGAATGGAGAGCCTTCGGTGCGACTGCTAATTTGCGCAGGCGGAACGGGCGGCGGGGTTTATCCCGCACTCGCCGTTCTTGATAAACTGAAAAGCGCGTCCCCTGAACTCCTCTGGGTCGGTGGCGAAGGCGGCATGGAATCTGAGCTTGTTAAACGACACGAGATTCCATACGCATCCATCCCGGCGGCTGGTCTACACGGTGTTGGATTACGAACCTTACCAAAAAATCTAAGCAAATTGGCGCGTGGCGTTTCTGCATCTCGCAAAATCTTACGCGAGTTCAAACCAGATGCCCTCTTTTTTACCGGCGGATACGTGGCTGTGCCGATGGCTTTAGCAGGATGGCGCACCCCAAGCCTTCTCTACGTTCCAGATATTGAACCAGGACTCGCTCTCAAGTCCTTAGCTTGGTTCGCAGAAAAAATCACTGTCACGACCCCAACATCTTCCGTTTACTTCTCACGGAAAGATCGAATCGTGACCACAGGCTATCCTACCCGCAGCAATTTATCACAATGGGATAAAGCCACCGCCCGCAAAAAACTTGGGCTAAAAAAAGATAAACCTGTCTTACTCGTTTTTGGTGGTAGCAAGGGTGCTCGTTCGATCAATAATGCACTTCTTGACAACCTCCCCGCTCTGCTGAAGCAGACGCAAATCGTCCACATCAGCGGGAAGTTAGATTGGGAGACTGTGCAAAATACTCGAAATGATCTTGCACCGAAACAAGTCGAAAACTATCGCGTTTTCGACTATCTCCACGAAGAGATGGGTGCAGCCCTCGCATCTGCTGATTTAGTAGTATCCCGCGCAGGTGCTTCATCCCTCGGAGAATTCCCTCTCTTCGGGTTGCCCGCGGTGCTCGTCCCCTATCCTTATGCGTGGCGATACCAAAAAGTGAACGCCGAATATTTGCAAGAAAAGAGCGCAGCAATAATGGTACGAGACGAAAATTTATCAGCGCGTTTGCTCTCTCTTGTGGACGAATTGCTTGGAAATTCACAGAAATTGGATGCAATGCAAATTGCAATGAAAAAATTGGCTCGCCCCAATGCCGCAGAAAATATTGCGGCAGAATTACTGGCATTAGGTCGCATCTAAGCGAAAGATGCACTTAGCCGGAAAGAGATAAAAATTATGGTCAGTCTAGTTTATATTTTCTGGATGTACGTAATCTTATTTGCCATCATCGGGGCAATGCGTGGCTGGGCAAAAGAGCTTTTGGTTAGCTTTAGCGTGATCCTAGCTTTAGCGTTGAACTATTTGCTTCGAAAATATGTCCCGATGATTATCAACCTACCCGGGGCAGATACCTCATATTTCTGGATTCGAACATGGATCACAATTGCATTGGTTTTCTTTGGCTACCAAACTGTTGCCACTATTGGCGCGCTTTCAGGAAAAGCGCGTAAAGAAAAATTGCAAGACGCGCTTTTTGGCGGTGTGATGGGTGCACTCAATGGCTATTTGGTTGTTGGTACGCTCTGGGCCTATCTTGATGAAGCTGGATACCCTTTTCCGATTTTCTCGCAGCCCAATGCAGAGGTTTCAGCAGAGATTGCCCGTATGATGAGCTGGATGCCGCCTTATTCACTTGGTGAGCCGGGTATCTATTTTGCGGTCATCATCGCATTCATCTTTATTATTGTCGTTTACGTTTAGGAAAACTATGGCTCACGCACACTTCATCGGCATCGGGGGCAGCGGACTCTCCGCGATCGCCCGCCTCCTTCAGGAGAGCGGATATACGGTCACGGGCTCAGACCGCGACCACTCGCCCTTTGTAGATGATTTGCGTGAAATTGGCATCACCGTTTATATCGGGCATAAAGCCGAACAAATTGCAGGCGCAGAGCTTATCATCCGCTCTTCAGCAATACCGGATAAAAACCCGGAAGTGGTTGCCGCGCTTCAAGCAGATATTCCCGTTTATAAACGCTCAGATTTTCTCGGCAGATTGATGGAAGAGAAAATCGCCATCGCCATCGCTGGAACGCATGGAAAAACATCCACCACCGCGATGATGGCATGGACCTTAACAGAAATGGCACAAGACCCTTCCTTCATTGTTGGTGGAATCATCAACGGGATGGATGTCAACGCCCACGCTGGAAAGGGCGAGACCTTTGTCATCGAAGCAGATGAATACGACCGCATGTTTCTCGGCTTGAAACCGACCATCAGTATCGTCACAAATCTTGAACACGACCATCCTGACATCTACCCAACGGCTGAAAGTTTCCGTGAAGCCTTTGATGACTTCATCGGCTTATTGCCAGAAGATGGCGTGCTCATCGCTTGCAGTGACGATGAGGGCGCGGCAGAGATGTTGAGAGAAGCAAAAGTTGAAACAATGGCTTACGGTTTTGAGAAAGTAGAAAATGGGAAGTGGCTGTTTGCAAGTAACGTAAAGCCTAATGTACGCGGTGGCTACGATTGCACTTGCCAACTTTCCAACCTTCAAACCTTCAAACTGTCCTTACAAGTTCCTGGCAAACATAACGTGTTGAACGCTCTCGCTGTGATGAGCACAATCGCCTATTTGGGATTATCTCTCGAAGATGCAGCAGAGGCACTGGGACGCTTCGCCGGAACCGGACGCCGCTTCGACTTGCTCGGCAAGGTCAACGGAATCTCGATCTACGACGATTACGCCCACCACCCGACAGAGATCCGTGCAACTTTATCTGCCGCACGTGCTCGTCATCCAGAATCTCGGATTTGGACAGTCTGGCAGCCTCACACTTACTCACGGACACAGCTTCTTTTCGACGAATTCACCCAAGCCTTCGATGATGCCGATCAAGTCATCGTGACCGAAATCTACAGATCTCGTGAGCCTTTAGAAGATTTCTCATCTAAACAGGTTGTAAAAGCAATGGATCACCCCTCAGCAAAATTTATTGCTGAGCTAGAAGAAGTAAGTAATTATTTGATTAAAAATCTTGAAGAAAATGACATCCTACTCGTTCTCTCCGCAGGAGATGCAAATGAGATTAATAAAACAGTATTAGAAAGTTTGAAAATCTAAGATTTAGCCAAAAGGAAGAGACGATGAAAAAGACAGAAAAGAAGGACAAAGACTATAAAAAATTTGAAGCGAACGCCATCGCAATGCCCCCACTAAAAATGGTTTTGGCTGATATTCCTGAGCCAGACCCTGGTGTGAAAAACTTCAGAAAGAAGCAGATAGCTGCAAGAAAAGCCTTTTTGAAAAACCCTGATTTGCTTCAACGCCTGATTAAGCATATGGCGAAGAAGGACTAAAAAAAAATAAATGATGACAATACCCCTTCCCTCCCTTCGCGCCGCCTTTGGCGATAGATTGCAAGAGAATGTCTCTCTGGCAGCCTATACCTCTGCGCGAATTGGGGGGAATGCGGATGCGTTCATCATTGCCCATTCAGCAGATGAGTTGGCTGAGATCGTATCCCAGCTTTGGGAAATGAATATTCCTTATCTCCTGCTCGGCAGTGGCTCAAATCTTCTCATCAGTGATGCAGGTTTTCACGGCGTAGCAGTGCTCAACAAAGCCAAAGAGATTCGTTTCAACGAAGGAGAAAATCCCTCTGTGAACGCAGAATCGGGTGTAACGATGAGCAGGCTTGCTAATCAAAGTGCAACACGTGCTTTCGCCGGATTGGAATGGGCTGCCACTGTCCCCGGGACGGTAGGTGGCGCGGTCTACGGGAACGCAGGCGCATTTGGCGGCGATATGGCAGGGGCTTTGCTCCACGTTAAATTGTTGACAAAGGCTGGGCGCGAGACCTGGACTGTTGAAGATATGAGATACGTCTACAGAAGCAGCACGTTGAAAGGCGTCGCTATTAAAGCGATTATTCTTTCAGCAGAGATGAAGCTGAAAAAGGGCGAGCAAGCCCAAATCCAGGAGCGGATGCGGTCTTTCATCCAAAAAAGAAAAGATACGCAACCCCCTGGTGCAAGCATGGGATCGATGTTCAAAAATCCTGAAGGTGATTATGCCGGGCGATTGATTGAAGAAGCCGGGCTAAAAGGCACGCGCATCGGCAATGTGGAAATTAGCGATATACATGCAAATTTCTTCATCAATCATGGCGAAACAAAAGCCAGCGATGTGATTGCGTTGGTTCAGCTGGCACAAGAAAGTGTAAAAGAAAAGTTTGGTGTGTCTTTAGAGTTAGAAATCGAGGTAGTTGGTGAGTAGTATGGATAAAAAACTAAAAATAGCCGTCATTTTCGGCGGACGCTCTGGTGAACACGAAGTTTCGTTGATGTCAACGAAGTCTGTTTTGGCAGCACTTGATCCCGAAAAATACGATGTAGTGCAAATTGGCATCACGCACGAAGGTGCATGGTTAAGTGGAGAAAATACGCTGGAAGCGTTGATAAGCGGAGAAACAGAGAGCCTTGAAAAAGTCGTTTTGCCCCCAGACCCAACGCAAGAAGGCATTTACACGCTACGGGATATGTCATCCCGTAGCGAAACGGATGGGGCAGAATACGTACTTTTGAGTACTTTCGACGCCATCTTTCCCGTCATGCATGGTTCGTACAGCGAAGACGGCGCGATGCAAGGCTTGCTAGAAATGGCAGATGTAGCTTATGTGGGTGCCGGCGTGGTCGGCTCGGCTGTTGGGATGGATAAAGGCATCTTCAAAGATGTGATGATCGCCAACGGCATCCCTGTCGTTGAAGGTGTGCTGGTATCCCGTTCTGAAATTGAAGCAGATATGGCCGCGGTGAGTGAAAAAGTTGAAAGACTTGGATACCCTGTTTTTGTCAAACCCGCCAATATGGGATCTTCAGTCGGTGTCAGTAAATGCGATAATCGCTCTAGTCTAAGCGAAGGACTGATGGAAGCCGCACAATATGATCGCCGCATTCTGATCGAACGGGGCATCAACGCCCGCGAGATTGAGATCAGCATATTGGGCAACGAAAACCCAGAAGCCTCTATGCCAGGCGAAGTAGAGCCGAGCCGCGAGTTTTATTCTTACGAATCAAAATACGTAGATGGCACTTCGGGATTAATGATCCCCGCACCCATCTCTGAAGAGCTGATAGAAAGAATGCGCGAAATTGCCATCAAAACCTATAAAGCAATTGATTGTGCAGGCATGGCACGAGTAGATTTTCTTCTTGATAAAGATGATGGAAAATTCTATCTCAACGAAGTAAATACCCTGCCCGGGTTTACAGAAATCAGCATGTATCCCAAACTTTGGGAAGCCAGCGGACTCCCCTATCCGCAATTGGTAGACCGTCTGATTGAATTAGCACTGGAAAGAAAAGAAGATAGAGACCGAATAAAAAGACGGTTTAACTAATCTGCATTGCGTATTACATAATATGCAATACGCGATACGAACACGGAGCAAAAAGTGAGTCAGAAAGAGAATCTCTCAAGAGCAGCAATCGTTCGCCAACGAAGAGCGGAGCGAAAAGCGCAAGAGGCAAAAGAGGCCGCTGAAAAAAGCGTCTTGAAACCTGTCGCGCCCATTCGCCCTTCGAAGAAAACGAACTTTGTTGGCGCAAAAGCGCGCAAGGTGAAAATTCAGCGTTACGAGGCAACTGCCATTGCACCTGCAAATGATGGATTGCGCGTAAGTGAAGGCTTGCGTGCCCCCACAATGCCAGTCATTCGTTTGGAATGGCGTGCCGCATCTGCTGCGCTGGTAATTCTCTTGGGTGTTGCACTCTATCTGCTCTTTACATCGCCTTATTTCATGGTTGCTTCACCGAAAATTAGCGGCAATCAATATCTCGCCGTCGAAGAGATCAATGGCGTACTCAATCTTTCGGGCAAGACAATTTTCACGCTCATTCCGAAAAATTTGGAGCACGATTTGCTCCTCGCACATCCGGGGCTGGCAGATGTTGAAGTCACCCTCAGCCTGCCCAATGCCGTGAGCGTTACCGTGCGAGAGCGTCAGCCAGCCATTATTTGGCAGCAGGATGGAAAATCTGCGTGGATAGACTCGAACGGGATCGCCTTCCGAGCATCTGCCTATGTGGAAGGAATAATTACCGTAACCGCTCTTGGACCTCCACCTGCTCCCGTTGTGGATGCATCTCTGCAAGATAAGTTCGCTCCGCCTCCCTACATCGCCCCTGAGACGGTTGCCGCACTTCAAGCATTGATTACCCATGTACCGCCGGGCACGCCCATTGTTTACGATCCCAAAACGGGTCTTGGTTGGATAGACTCACGTGGCTGGACGGTTCAATTGGGCGATATTACCGAAGAAATTGGATTAAAATTACGCCTTTATGAAACAATTGTAAATTGGTTTGCGCAAAATAACATTCGCCCCATATTGGTAAATTTGGAATATCCGCACGCCCCTTACTATCGGACGGAGCCCTAAAGATGGAAGAGATAGTCGTTGGAATTGATGTAGGAACAACAAAAATATGCACGCTCGTCGGGCGTGTCGAAGATGGCGGTTTGCTGCGCATTTTGGGCGTAGGCATTGAGCCATCTAATGGAATAAACAAAGGCGTGATCGTTGATCTCGAAGCCGCATCACAGGTGATCACGCGCTCTGTAGAACGCGCAGAACAAAG
This sequence comes from Anaerolineae bacterium, assembly GCA_018645405.1. Taxonomy (GTDB): domain Bacteria; phylum Chloroflexota; class Anaerolineae; order Anaerolineales; family Villigracilaceae; genus Desulfolinea. The sequence goes on from JABGOQ010000202.1 coordinate 38,622, forward strand.
CTCGGGAATCGAAATTGCCTCTGCATTGGTTAGCATAGCTGGTGCACATGTTTCTTCCATTAACAGTCGTGGCGTGGTTGGAATCAGCGGTGAGATAGTAGACGAGTATGACATCATTCGCGCACTCGAAGCAGCACGCTCAGTTGCTATTCCCCATAACCGCGAGGTAATTCACGTTGTTCAGCGTGGTTTTAGTATTGATGGGCAAGACGGCATCCGTGCCCCAATCGGGATGCATGGCTACAGGCTCGAAGTTGAGACGCATATTATCACCGCAGCCGCAGCGACGGTTAAAAATTTACGTCAATGTGTAGGCGCAGCAGGCGTGGAAGTACAGCAATTTGTGCTTAATCCGCTTGCCTCGGCAGAGGTTGTCCTGAGCAACAATGAACGCCAAACGGGTGCCATTGTCTGTGATATTGGCGGCGGGACAACAGATATGGCGATTTACGTTGATGGCAAAGTCTGGCATACGATGGTGCTCGCCGTTGGCGGCAATCATCTTTCCGCAGATATTGCACATGGCTTACGGCTTCCCATTGCACAGGCCGAAGAAATCAAACTCCAACAAGGATACGCGATCCGCGCCGAAGTTGGTGCAGAAGATTATTTCGATATCCGTCCTTTTGGCGAAGATAAAGCCGTTCAGATCAACAAACAGGAATTAGCGCATATCATTGAAGCCCGTGTTGAAGAGATTTTTGAACTCTCTTTACAAGAGATCAAACGCTCTGGTTATGATGGTCTCCTCCCCGCAGGGATGGTGCTAACCGGCGGCACAAGTGCGCTCCCCGCAATCCGTGATCTTGCCAATGATGTACTTGGCATCCCTGTTCGGATCGCACAACCCGAAAATATCGTCGGAATGGTTGACCAACTCCATTCCCCCGCCTATTCAACAGGTGTTGGGCTCCTCCGCTGGGCATTGAACACCGAAGAAAACAAGATCGCGTCAAAGCAAGGGCGCAGATCACGTAAAAAAGGAGAAAAGCGTATGAACCTTGATGCAGCAAAAGATTTGTTCAAAAGGCTCTTACCCTAAAGTGTGCAGTGCGTAAAACATATTGCGTAAGAATTTCACCTAATACCTTTTACAGGAAAACTTTAAAAATATTAATCGTAAAAAAGCACGCATAAATCATCTCAAAAAAACTTATCTGGCAGATAAGCATAAGTGTACAAAAAGGAGAAACAAGATGGACTCAAAACAAGTTAGTAATTCAGAAGCCTTTGCCCGAATTAAAGTAATCGGTGTAGGCGGCGGCGGTTCAAATGCCGTAGATCGTATGATGGCAGAAGGTATTAAAGGCGTTGAATTTATCACCGTCAACACCGATGCCCAAGCGCTAATGCTCTCAAAAGCCCCTCTTCGCGTTCGTCTCGGCGATAAGCTAACCCGCGGACTGGGTGCAGGCGGTGACCCTGAGATTGGGCGCAAATCGGCTGAAGAATCAGCTGATGACCTTTATGCTGCACTCAAAGGCAGCGATATGGTCTTCATCACTGCTGGCATGGGCGGTGGCACAGGTACCGGCGCGGCTCCCGTTGTTGCGCAAATTGCCAAAGAATCTGGTGCATTAACCATTGGCGTGGTCACCCGTCCCTTCACCTTTGAAGGCTCTCACAGAATGCAAGGTGCAGAGAAGGGCATCAACACGCTTAAAGAACATGCCGACACATTAATTGCAATTCCCAACGATCGTCTGCTCCAGCTCGCGGATAAACGCGCCAGCCTACAAGAAACTTTCCGCATGGCAGATGAAGTTTTACACCAAGGTATTCAAGGTATTTCAGAATTGATCACCATCCCTGGTTTGATCAATCTCGATTTTGCTGACGTAAAAACAATTATGTCTGAAGGTGGCGCAGCCTTGATGGCTGTCGGCGTTGGCGAAGGCGATGAACGCGCTCGCAAAGCTTCCGAAGCTGCCATCTCCAGCGAATTACTGGATATCACGATTGACGGCGCACGCGGCGTGCTCTTCAACGTGACTGGCGGCTCAGACCTGACTCTCTTCGAAGTCAATCAGGCAGCCGCGATCATCCGTGAAACCACACATCCGGATGTGAATATGATCTTCGGCGCAGTCATCGACCCGAATATGGGCGACGAAATTCGCGTTACCGTTATCGCAACGGGTTTTGAGCGCAGCGGCGTACCGCGCCGCATCCTCCGCCCCACTCGCCGACGTGAAGAAAAGAAAGAAAATGTACATTTTGTCCGCCCAACGGAAGAAAAGATCAGCGTTAGCGTTGGCGCAGATTTAATCTCTGCTCCAAAACAAGTAGCTGAGAAGAAACCGAGCTATAACGATAACGATCTTGACATCCCAACCTTTTTGCGCAACCGTCGATAGCGTATCGCTTTCGCGATAAAGGCACAAAGGGCATGAATACTTTATTTATGCTAAAAAGATTTCTCCTAAATATCTTAGGATTTACAAGGGAGCGGATTTACTGTTCTCTTGATGAAAATTTGAAGTAGTAATACGAGTCCTGTAGGTCCATCAGGAAGCGATCTCCCCGTCTGCCAGCGTGGGAGATCGCCTCTTGCTTTAAGGCTAAATACGGGATGAAGAAACCCGAAACGCTCTCCTTTCAACGTGCCTCCGCCAAAAAAAAGCGGATGTTATAATTTCAGCTTCGCCCCACTAAACTAGATCAAAAAAGGAAACACCTATGGAATCATCCTCTTACTGGATACTCTTCTTATCCGCCGCTGTTGCGATCAACATCGCCCCCGGCCCTGACCTGCTCTACATCATCTCGAAGACCATCGCACAAGGTCGCAAAATCGGATTCGCCTCCTCGCTTGGCGTCAGTAGCGGCGCATTGGTCCACGTCTTCGCTGCCGCGCTGGGACTCTCCGCCATCCTCGCCACCTCTGCAATTGCCTTCAGCATTGTAAAGTATTTCGGAGCTGCCTATCTGGTTTATTTGGGGATAAAGTCTCTAATGTCAAAAGGCACAACATTTGATTCCGCTGACGAAAAAGAAGAAGAATTTACCCCGTGGCAGGCTTTTAGACAAGGCGTTTTGGTGGATGTTCTCAACCCAAAAGTAGCTATTTTCTTCATGGCATTTTTACCCCAATTTATTCGTCCAGAGATGGGAAGTACTTCCGCCCAGCTCATCGGCCTAGGCATTCTTGTCATTTTGATCGCTATCGTGATCGAGTTTGCTATTGTCCTAACCGCCGCCCAAACCACAAATTTCTTCCGCTCAAACCGAAAATTCTCCATCTGGCTAGACCGAGTCCTCGGCACGGTGTTGATTGGTCTAGCAGTACGGCTGGCATTGACGGAGAGTCCGAGTAATTAGAGTGTTGATTGAAGAGTGATAAGTGATTCCAGAAAAGGTAAGAATAGAATATGTTGGAATTCAGTAAGTAGAAAAAAATAGTCGATAAAAAATCGTGGCGGGACAGGCTCACCTGTGCGAGCGGTAGCGGTTTTTGAATTGTCAGAAGTGAAACAAGATACGTGAAGTAATACCAAACGAGCAATATTAGGCCAGTCGATTTTTATTTTAGGGGGATGTTTTTCTTTACCATATACCCCTCAATTGATTTTGGAGTAGATTGGAGGGATTATAACCGATGAAAAGACCTCCTTTTAAAGCGAGTCAAACGAGACCTTCTCGGGCATCCCATCACCGAAGAGTTCGGCGTGACGGGCGACGACTTGGGGCCAAAGACTCCGAAACTCTGGATCCCGCAAGCCAAAGACCGTGTCAAGGGCGTCGCATAGAGCGTCCGCGCTTTCGAGGAGCTTCTTCTCCTCGCCGGGAAGAGCGAGTGCACGGCCAATGAGAGCCTTCGTGCCCCCCGTTCTCTCAGGCTGCATGCAGATCAGATTCTTTTTGAAGATGGAGTCGTCTTGCAGGTTGCGGCAGATCCGAGCAAGCTGCTCTTCGTCGGCAGTGCGAGCGGGCAAAAAATCGAAATTCGCAGGTGCAATTCCCGGATGGTTGTGGAAGCGCCAATAGCCGTCTTCCAACTCTTCAAAGCGAAACTGGCGATCTACTTGAACGCCACTCCCCACCTGGAGACGCATGGGTTCGAGAACTCCGTCTCCCATTCCCGTATCAGCGATCACGGGCCCACCGAGTTCGACTCGGAGGACCAGATGGTTTCCCATTGCGTCGTCGCCGTCGAGAGAGCGGAGCATCCCTCCCAGGATGCGCGTGACGTCGAAACCAATCTCTTCGAGCGCCCAACCCAGCAGGCCGTTCAATTCGTAGCACCAACCGCCGCGACGCCGACCCACGATCTTCTCGAAAGTAGATTCGATATTCAGATTCATCGAGCGCCCGAGTTGGACATCAAGGTCCTCATACGGGATGGTGAGGAGATGCTGTCGATGGATTTCGGTGAGGCAGGCGAGAGTCGGAGCCACTGGCCCTTGATATTCGATTCGCGCTAGATAGTCGTCAAGTTTCATAGGGAGTTCAGCCTATTCAGTGTCCAGATGCCAGCATAAATGGACGTGAGCGATAATAGACGGTTGCCCCATCATGTGGATGATTAAGATGTTGCGCTAAAAGCACCTACGCCAACTCGTGCCCTTTAGCGGAAAACTGATAGGTGATCTTTCCTTGTGGGACGAGTTCTTTCTCTTCGATCTCGTCCATCATACGGGAAGTCAGTACCAATTGGGCAATACGGGGCCAGTCGATTTTTATTTTAGGGAGCATGTTTTTCTTTACCATTTATCCCTCAATCAAATTTGGAGTAGATTGGTGGGATTATAACCGATGAAAAGATCTCTCGCCCTCTTACTTTATTGCTTTGCCGCTCAAAATTCGCGGCGGAACGGGTTCGCCTGTGGGGCAGTGCAGGTTTTGAGTAATGAGTGAGAAGTGATAGAATTTCTGCAACAAATTATTTGTTAGGATAACTATAGTTTATAAGAAACGGAAATAGAAAAATGAGTGATATTGTCTTTGTTGATGACTACTTTTTGTTAGCACAGCATAAAGATTTTAGTGGGCATTATATTAAATCTAAAAATGAACAACATATGGTTGCTTGGTCAGATGGGTATCTTCTTGTTGATGAAGAATTTGGTAATGAAGCATGGGTAGATGGAAGTTACATTCTATTTGAAGAAGAAAAGGCTATCTTACATAGAACATTTGAGAGGCCTAGTAATGGCGCAGTAGCAAATGATGGTACCCATGTTGTTGCAGAAAATTTCTTTAGTGATGAGTTAGTTAGCTCTATTTTTGTGTTTTCTAAGTATGGGAAAGAGTTGTTATCTCATCGCTTTTCAGCGAATTTAGGCACCATGTTTTTTTCTAACAA
>JABGOQ010000136.1 GCA_018645405.1 Anaerolineae bacterium
TTTCCATTTCGGATAGCTGCATATCCGCTGGAGTTTTTCTTCTCAAACAATAAATTAATTGCCTTTTCAGAAATTTCTTTTTTTTCAAAACGGCCAGTCAAAAAAGGCAGAGTTTTTCGATTGCGTTGGTGTCGTCGAGCCAGTAATGCGCCAGCTTCCGAGATCATATCTTTTGTAAATGGGATAAGTTTTGTTTTCATATTAAATCTCCAAATAAAAAGCGGACGGGCAAAATTTGACCCGTCCGCTTTATGCTAATCTGCCCCTAAGGGTTCTGAGCTGTGCTTTTTCTCTTCTGTAAAATCAGCTACACCATATTGCTGCTCTAACTCCTGGCGGAACTGCTGCGTGTACAAACGGTAATAATGCCCACGCTGGCGAAGCAACTCAGCATGATTACCCATTTCCGTGATACGCCCATCTTCGATTACAAGGATACGATCTGCTCTGCGTATAGTCGAAAGTCGATGCGCAACAACAAAGCTGGTGCGCCCCTTCATTAAATGCTCCATTCCCTGTTGGATGAGAGACTCTGTGAGCGTATCCACGCTGGAAGTTGCTTCGTCCATAATAAATAGTTCTGGCTTAGACAGGACGGCACGCGCGAGGCTAACAAGTTGCTTCTGACCCGTAGACAGGAGATTCCCGCCTTCACCGACTTTCTCATCATAGCCCTTCGGTAGGGAGGTGATGAAGTCATGCGCACCAGCAAGTTGGGATGCTTCTTTGATCTCTTTCAGGTCCGCGTCAAGCCTACCGTAAGAAATATTATCGCGAATTGTGCCAGAGAAGAGATGGGGGGTTTGCAATACAATCCCGATCCGTTCATGGATACTCTCCAAGGTATATTCTGTATAATCTTTTCCATTGATCAAAACTCGTCCACGCTTTGGTTCGTAGAAACGGCAGAGCAAGTTCACGATCGTGGATTTTCCACCACCAGTTGGGCCAACAAGGGCGATCATCTCGCCGGGTTGGACTTTGAGCGTGAAATCCGTGAGAACAGGTTTGCGCTCTTCGTAATAAAAATCCACATGGTCAAACTCTATTTCTCCTAAGAGTGTCTCAGCAGTGATTGCTCCCGGTAAGTTGTGGATATCGGAAGGCGTATCTACCAGATCAAAGATGCGTTCCGCTGACGCGATTGAGTGCTGCATCTCGGCATATACGCGAGCAATATCTCGGATAGGCCATAGCATAAAAGTCAGATATGAGACAAAAGCATGGATGCCGCCAATCGTCAGCAAACCAGCTTGACTTTGAATCCCACCGTACCAGACAATGGAGCCTAATGCTATCGCAGCGATAATCTGCACGATAGGCAAAAAGAGCGCGGAGAGCCAAGCTGCCTTATATGAGGCTCGATACATATCGCCTGTCAGGTATTGAAATTCATGCAGATTCTCATCTTCACGCCCCAAGGCTTTGACAACACGCACGCCGCTGATATTCTCATTATATGCGCCAGTGATTTTCGAGTTGGCGCGTCGAGAAGCGCGAAACTCAACCAAAATGCGCTGGCGGAATTTGATGCCGACAATGATCAAGACAGGGATTATCGCAAAAACTATCGCAGCCAAGCGCCAATTGATAATTGCCATAAAAATGACGGATGTCGTGATGTTGGTGATCGCCCAGGTTGTATCAAGCAAGCCCCAAGTCAGCAAATCAGCGACACGCCCTGTGTCTGATGTGACACGGGACATCAATCGCCCAACTGACGTTTGACTATAGTAAGAGAGCGATAAATCTTGCAGATGTTCAAAGATCATCTTGCGCATATCATATTGAACGCGTTCACCCAAGACACCAGCTAGATAAACAAAGGCAAAAACCAAAGCCGCTTGCACGAAAATGAAGCCACCATAGAGTTTAGCAAGCTCTAGCATGCGGTCTACATCTTTAGCTACAATACCCTGATCGATAATATCTTTGTTAATGTAGGTGAAGACACCGTCCAAGGCAGATGTGAGCGCAATTGCAATAAAAAATCCAAATACCCAACTCTTGTGTGGTTTCAATAGTTCAACGATGCGCTTTAGTACAGGCATTGTTAATTGACTTGTATATTCTTCTTCTTCAATTTCTATTTTTTCATTAGACATAATCTTTTTCTCCAAAGACCGGGTTTCTTGTTATGAAATACGACCTCTTTTCAGGCTGCACCAGCAATTTCTTTTTCCAACTCTTCATCAATCCGTGTCTGCAAATCGTAAATTTCACGGTACATTCCATTTTCTGCCGCAAGCAACTCTTCATGTGTGCCGGTCTGAATAATCTCGCCTTTATCCAGCACAAGGATCAAATCAGCGGTCATCACAGATTGAATGCGATGTGCAATGATGAACGTCGTCCGATTTTCCATTAGGTTATTTAGCGCAACACGGATAGTTGCTTCAGTTTCAGTGTCAACAGATGAGGTTGAATCATCCAAGATCAAGATCTGCGGATTCTTCAGCAGAGTACGCGCAATTGCTATGCGCTGTTTCTGCCCACCCGAGAGGGTGACACCCTTCTCTCCAACCAGCGTTTGATAGCCGTCAGGGAAAGTCAAAATAACATCGTGAACAGCTGCAGCGCGTGCAGCCTCTTCTATCTCTGCATCTGTCACTTCGCGCCCGACGCCGTAGGTAATATTCTCACGAATCGAGCGAGAGAAGAGGAAAGGTTCCTGTTCAACGATTCCCGTTTGCGCACGCATATATTTGCGCGAGTAATCACGTAGTTCAACCCCATCCAAAAGAAGGGAGCCGCTCGTGTAATCGTAAAAGCGTGGCAACAAGTTGACTAACGATGTTTTGCCAGAGCCGGTTGAGCCGAGCAAGGCGATTGCTTGACCAGGCTCACAGTGAAATGAGATGTTTTTTAGCACGGGCGTTCCGTCCGATTTCTCATCTTCATAGGCAAAAGAAACATCATCAAAAATAATCTTACCGCGCACTGATCCATCCGGGTCAACTTTTCCGTCCGTCAGCGGTTCACGAATTTCTCTTGTGATATCCATCAGGCGACCATAGGAGACCAGTCCTGTTGAAGTCTGCACAATTAGACGCCCTAAATTGCGGATAGGCCAAATTAGCCATGCCACCAAACCGACATAAGCCAAATAAGTACCTACGGTGATTTCACCATTGATAGCCATGATCGCAGCAAAAATGAAACCGCCCAGCATTTGCCCACCAAGCACAAGATCTGAGAGAGGCCAATAGAGTGAGTGCATCAGCAATAAATAACGACCGCGCAGGAATTTTTCCCAGTTATCGCCTTCAAATTTGCTCTTCTCGTGTTTCTGGCGAGCAAAAGCCTTAACCACACGCACGCCTGTTAAATTTTCTTGCAATGTGGTTGAAAGCACCGTCGCTTGTTCTTGATATTTTTCATAACGTTTTGTGACACGCTTGAAAAACCACAGTGATGCATAAAGCATAAAAGGAATCACGATGACGGATATCCACGCCAGCTTCGCGTTTAGATTAAGTAGAGCGATGAAATTGATGAAGAAAATCAGGATGATGCGCCCTACACCTATGGCTTGCTCGTTGAAAAACCGGCGGACGGCGTCCACATCGGAGGTGACGCGTTCAATTAAATCGCCTATGGGCGTGCTACCGTGATAGGAAAAACTCAGTCGCTGAATGTGGTCGAAGAGAAAGTCGCGCAAGCGGCGTGCGATTCCTTCCGCGGTGTAGGCTGCCAGCCTGCCTGAAACGAAGGAGAATGCACCTTCGAAGAGAGCCAAGCCGACAAATCCTAAAGCGACCCAAGCAAAAGTTGCTGGAAGATCATCATTAATAGGAGAGGCATTACCGGTCAACACATCGGCAAAGTAGCGCAGAAGGAGGTAGGTAAGCGTTTTTGATAAAGCCGAAATTGCCAGTGTAAGGGTCGCGCCGAGATAGTGTCGACGGTAATCGACCATCATTTTCCATAGCCCTTTCAGGCGGTTTTTTGCAATAGTATTGCGAAAGTCGAAGGTTAGCGGTTTGTTCATGGTGTTGTCCTGTTGGTTTTACTGAATTAAACAAAAAAGCCACGATGCGGAGCGCACCGTGGCTAAAATAGACCAAAGATATATATTCCTTAAAGAGGAATAGGCGCACTCCTAGAAAGTGAAAAATAAACACTTAGAGGGATAAAGGTTTTTTGTACTGTCATCTTGGTGCGCTCCTTTTTAAGATTTGCTTCTGGGAAGCAAAAACGAGTTTATCATTGGGGATGGGGAGTGTCAAGTAAATTCTGCAAAAAAGGGCGATAAGGAGGGCTATGCTATAATAGGGTATCTGGCCTCCATTAATGAGGAGATAAGGAAAAAGGAAAATTTATGGATGAAGAAAAACTAGATAAAGGGGATTGGATCGTACACAAACAACATGGGGTTGGGCAGATCAAGGCGGTTGAAGAGAAAACGATAGGAGATAGCGTACGCCAATATTTTCGCGTAGATGTAAGTGGTGGTGTTTATTGGTTGCCAACTACAGATATGCCAGATTATGTTCGGCCTGTTTCGTCTCATTATAAGTTCCGCAAGGTACTCAAACTTATTCGCGAAGCCCCAGGTGAGTTACCTCAAGAATACAAAGAGCGCGATCGGAAAATTGCTGAGAGACTAGAAGACCCTGCGCTTGAATCAAAAGGCAAGTTGATTAGAGATTTACATGCGCGGAAGCAGACAGAAGGTGCAAAATTAAGCGCGCTTAATGAAAGGCAGTTGGATGGACTCAGAATACAATTTCTTGCTGAGATGGTTATTGTTTTAGACGTTGAAATGCGAGAAGCTGAAGACAGGCTTGATAAAGCCTTAAAGAAGAGTCTAGTTGAGCTAACAGAGTCTTCTTTAACGACAGGGGTAGTGAGTGAAAGGGCATCATGAGTGTAAAAGAAATAGCTACAGAACATAAGGAAAGACTTGAAGAAGGGGATTGGATAGTTCACAAGCAACATGGGGTAGGGCAAGTTAAAGCAATTGAAAAAAAGAAGATAGGCGGAAAAGAGCGGAAATATTTTCGTGTTAAAGTGAGTGATGGCGTTTATTGGCTTCCGATCAAGAAAGCCCCAGACTATATCCGCTCGATCGCTTCTCGTTACAGAATTCGAAAGGTACTAAAATCCATACGCAAAGCCCCACAAGATTTACCAGATAACTACAAGGAAAGAAATGAGTACGTTGTGGAGAAGTTGACTGGCGCTAAACTTCAGATAAAAGGGGAAATAATCAGAGATTTGCACGCAAGGGGACCAAACGAAGACGTAAACCTGACGGTCATTGACAGCCGACAATTAGATAAACTGCGAGAGCAATTCCTTCGTGAGATGATGATCGTTTTAGACATAGATATGGCTAAAGCGGAAGAAAAACTTGATCGGGCTTTAAGAAAAAGTGTTGAAAGAATGAAGAAAAATAAGAAAGAAGAAAGAGCTGAATCGCAACCAGAGGAAGAGCTAGGATAGATACTTCTTATTGGAAAGAAAAAAGCACCGCAAGGTGCTTTTTTCTTTAATTTCTTCATTTTTTGTCAAAAATCTCGTAATATCCCTGATCTAATTCATCATCAGACAAATGTGCGTATCGCTGCGTAACGGCGATATTGCTATGACGCGCCAATTCTTGTGCCATTTTCAAATTGCCCGTTGCACGTAAAACAGTGGTTACGAAATAATGCCTAAAGGAGTGGGGCGTTATCTTGCCAACAGCTTCTTCCCCCAATATCTGACGAACGCGGTCTCTGACGATATTTCTACCTGTTGCTGTAGAGATTGGCTTTACTTTTTTTCCCGCGCCCTTATCATGCCGAGCAAAGAGGGGCAGGGAGGGGAGGGGGCGTCCCGAAGAACCGTCCAGTTTTTGGCGAGCAGAGAGATAATCTTTGAGAGAACGCATTGAGCGTGATGAAAAACGGATCAACGCCTGCTTATCGCCTTTCCCGATGATAATAGCGCGCCCCTCGTTCCAATCCACATCTCCGCGCCGCAATTCACATATTTCGTGCACCCGAAGCCCTGTATCTGCCAAAGTGATGATAAAAGCACGGTCTCTTAATGCGCGTAATCGTTCTTTTTCTTCTTCTGGCAATAATTGCGCATAACTTTCCACAGCCTTGATGATCGAATCGATGTCTTCGCGAGGAAATTGGGGCAACCGCTGACCGGGTCTGCGTGCGCGCTGGCGGATGAGAAGCTCCAGCCGAGGCAGGTTTATTTCAGCAAGTCGCTCGGCAACAAGATATTTGTAGAAACCCGTTAGAGCGGCCAGGTAGAGACGTTCTGTGGTCGGTGCATAAATCTTCAGCGCCGTAATCGTCCATGCTAATGCATCCTCGCTGATCTCCATAATTGGCGTCTCATCGGGGGAGATGTTGCGCACGTCTAAAACCTGCGTGAAAAAGTTTAGCGCGTTGGCGTAGGTGCGGGCGGTGTTCTCGCTGCGCGCTAAACGCACCGTCCCTAAATACCCTGCAATCGCTTCAGAAATGGTGATTTTCTCACTCATCGTTTGATTTCCTTATGTTTCTTATAAATATACTTATCAAAAGCATAAACCGATTATACAACTTTGCCTCCAAAAGTCAATCCCCCACTTCTAGTTTAAAGATGAAGGTTTCAAGTTTGAAATTTGTGAAGGAATTCAGGCATAAGGCGCGCCCTTTAAGTTTTTAACTTTTAACCTGTAACTCACGAGATTTCCTGACTCCCCCACCCCACCTCAGAGATGGCTAAGATCATCATATAAGAAGATATAAAGCTTAACAGCACGCAAATCTAGCACAAAAAAGAGCGCGATACCACTATTGTATAAAAAGAACAATTGTTCTACAATCTGCATATGGATAATCGGCTTGGATTGTTGTCATCTCAAATGAACTTTGAAGCAGATGGATTGCCCGTGTCGCACGTGAATTCAACTTGCTCTCGCGTAAAAGACGTGGTCATCCACCCCGCCGTGATGCCAAATGGACGCAAAACACGTCTGCTAAAAACCTTACTTTCTTCCGCCTGTGAACGGGATTGCTTCTACTGCCCCTTCCGCGCGGGACGTGATTTTCGGCGAGCCACCTTTGCCCCCGAAGAATTTGCACGCCTTTTCATGCAACTCCACAAGGCAGATCTGGCAGACGGTCTCTTCATTAGCTCTGCTTTGGCTGGGGGCGGAATTCGTACACAAGAAAAATTACTCGACACCGCCGAGATTTTGCGTGGAAAAATGGGCTTTCGCGGCTATATCCACCTAAAAATTATGCCTGGTGCAGAGAAGGGGCAGGTCATGCGCGCCATGCAACTAGCTGACCGCGTTTCTGTGAATTTAGAAGCCCCCAATAAAGCACGTTTAGCAAAGCTGGCTCCCAGAAAGGTTTTTTGGGAAGAGTTACTGCAACCTTTGCGCTGGGTAGATGAAATTCGTAGAGAAAAAGCCCCACAGGGGGCGTTTAAAGGGAAATGGGCGTCCTCCACTACCCAATTTGTAGCTGGTGGCGCAGGTGAAAGCGACTTGGAGCTTCTCAGCACTACATCACGTGGTTATAAAGATTTGGGTTTGGCGCGCACTTATTTTATGGCTTTCAACCCTGTGCCAGATACACCGATGGAAAACAAATCCCCGACCCCTGCTTTGCGAGAGCTGCGCTTATATCAGGCTTCTTTTCTTTTAAGAGATTATGGTTTTGATTTGGAAGAGCTTCCTTTTGCCAGTGACGAGAATCTCCCCCTCCCCATCGACCCGAAAGAAGCTTGGGCAGAAATTCATTTGAAGCATACACCTATCGAGGTGAACGATGCTACGCCGCGTGAGTTGCTCCGTGTACCAGGGATTGGCCCCAAATTAGCACAAAAAATTATTCGTGCAAGGCGCGTGCGCCAACTACGAGATTTGTCTCAGTTAAAGAAGCTGGGGATTGCGTCAAAGCGGGCTGCGCCGTTTATCTTACTGGATGGCAAAAAGGCGGCAAGTCAAGTGAGACTATTTTAAATAGACACTCGGTTTTTTAGAAAAACCGAGTGTCTGCGGTTAATCCAGCTTTCCCCAACTCCCCTGCCAGGGGCGTCCCATGCGATGTTTGTCTGAAATTTTTATTTTTTGTAATTTCATGGCAACTTGCATGGCGATTGGAGCAACGCTCATCCAGTCTTCTTCTAGGACCGCTTCTCGCATCTCTGTTGAGAGTTTTCCTGCCCAAGCCCATTCCATTCTGAATTTATCGGCTTTGACCCAGTAATTCCTTTTTTCCCAAGCGGCAACGCTGGGTTCTATTGTCTCGGCTACGGCTCCGAGTGCCAGTGAAATAAAAGCGGCTAGATCACGGGCTTCATTCAGTTGCCCAGTGTTTTTTGATGGGTCTGTCTTGGCTAATTCACGTACGGCTAGTGCGAGGGCGCGGGTCATTTTTGTGCGCTCTTTCCCTGCGCTGTTAGGGTTGATGATTCGACTCATTATTTTTCCTTAATTTAAGACTTAGACATCAGACTTCAGCAGAAAGATCAGCTAATGTCTGATGTCTGACTAGAACCGCAAGATTATATCGCAAAAAGGCCCCTCACCTCCGCATCGCTCCACTTGCTCCCTCTCTCCCGTAAAACGGGAGAGAGGAATTCGCGCGAAGCAAGAACGGGTGAGGGCCGCTTTCTTAGTAATTAGTTAACATTTGTAGACTTTTTATTGACGCTCATCCCCCTTGCGCTTATAATCCGTGCGCAATCTGGGGATTGTTATCCCCTCCGCAACCTGGGGACGTGGCGGAATTTGGCAGACGCGCATGGCTTAGGACCATGTGCCTTTATCGGCGTGCGGGTTCGAGTCCCGCCGTCCCCATTTTTTATTGACGCTGAAGCTGTGTCGGATTGGTTTGACGGGATTGGTTTATCTCCTAATCCCCAACCCCATTAAAGGGTAACAAGTCAAAATCGAGTGCGAGGCAGTTCATCCGCAATAGTATAGAGAAGTAAAAATATATCAACGAAGGAAGATTATCTTGAAGATTGAAACAACCCCCCGTGAAGACCATCAGGTCACGATGACCGTTGAGCTGGAACAAGACAAAATGGAAGGTGCAAAGCGACGCTCGGCGCGTCAACTTGCGAAGCGTGGCAAGATCGCTGGATTCCGCCCAGGCAAAGCTCCCTACAACGTTATCGTGCAGCAATATGGTGAGCAAGCCATTATCGAAGGCGCGGTAGATATTTTGCTCGAGGAGATTTACCCGAAAGCATTGGAAGAAGCCGAACTGGAACCCGGTGCACAAGGCTCTCTTGAAGAGATGGAAAGCCTTGAACCACCGAAGTTTGTTTTCACGATTCCACTGCGCCCAGAAATTGATTTAGGCGATTACCGCAAAATTCGGGTGCCCTACAAATATAAAAAGCCCGACGAAGCTGAAGTTGATGCCAAGTTGGAAGAGCTCCAGAAGATGTACGCGAACACCGAAGAAGTTGAACGTCCCATCGAAGATGGGGACTATATCAAAGCCGATGTTGTTGGTAAAAAAGTTGGCGCAGAAGGCGATGACGCGATTGTCTTCGAGAAGCTGGACCATCCCTTCTTTATCACGACTGAAAAACGCGAAGATGAAGAGCCTTTTGTTGGTTTCGTTAAAAAGATGATCGGCATGAGCGTAGGCGAATCAAAGAGTACTTCCAAGAAGTTCTCCAAAGACCATGAAGATGAGAATTTACGTGAAGCAAGTGTCAAATATAAAATTACGGTCAATGTCGTTCACGGCTCTACCATCCCTGAGCTGGATGACGAATTTGCGAAAAAACTTGGCGCAGGCGAAACGGTAGCTGAAATGCGCGAGATTATCGGGCAAGACCTTGAGAGAGAAAGTGTCTCAGAATATGATGATGAATACTTCACTGCGTTGATTGATAAAATCAAGGAAGGCGCAACTATCAAATATCCGCCACAAATTCTGGAGCGTGAAGTTGAAATGGTGATTGCAGATATGAGCCAACGACTATCCCAGCAAGGGATGGAGTTTGAAGCCTATCTCAAGATGCAAGATACCGATCTAGAGAAATTCACTGAAGAAGAAGCCCGCCCCGCTGCTGAGAAACGCCTGGAACGCGGCATGATCTTTGACGAATTAGCACAATTAGAAGAGCTTGAAATCGCAGAGGGTGCTCTGGAAAGCGAATTCAATCAAACCCTGATGGGCTTGGCTTCACAAGGTTTTAATCTGGATAATGTTAAAGGCGGCGCACGTGCACAAAAGGAAATTGCCAATAATGTTGCGCAGCAATCAGCTGCTCAACTCATGACACGCATGACTTTAGACCGCATGAAAGATATTGCTACTGGTGATTTTGAAAAAGCCCAGAAAGAAGCAGAAAAAGCGGCTAAAAAAACTGAAAAGGAAGCAGCGAAAGCTGCCAAAGAAGAAGAGAAAGCAGAAGAGCCCAAAGAGGTTGAAGTTCCCGAAGAAAAAGGCGAAGAAGCCAGCGAATAATAAAGAAAGAATTACAGGGTGCGCTGGTCAAAAAAGCGCACCCTGTCTTTTTAAAAAATCAAGGAGATTATTATGTCACCTATTACCCCACAATCTGTAGTACCTATGGTCGTCGAATCCACTGGGCGCGGCGAACGCGCTTACGATATTTATTCCCTGTTGCTCAAGGAACGCATCATTTTTTTGGGCACACAAATTAATGATCAGGTTGCAAATACGATCATTGCGCAACTTCTATTCCTCAGCAATCAAGACCCTGAGAAAGAAATCAAGATCTACATCAACTCTCCTGGCGGCGTAATTTATGCCGGTTTGGCAATTTACGACACCATGCAGATGATTCCCAACCCGATCAGCACCGTTGCCGTTGGCGTGACAGCCTCTTTCGGCACAGTCATTCTAACTGCCGGATCAAAAGGTCGGCGCTATGCACTCCCTCACGCCACGATCCACATGCACCAACCTTTGGGTGGTGCACAAGGACAAGCAACAGATATTGTCATCCAAGCCGAAGAGATTATGCGCCTAAAATCTGATTTGCTCGATATTATTGCAAAACACACCGGCAAAAAGAAGAATATTGTCGAAAAAGATTCCGATCGCGATGTCTATATGAACGCTGCCCAAGCTGCTGAATACGGTTTGGTCGACCACGTTCTTGAAGCACCCGAAAAGAACGAGTAATCAGTTTTAATATTTAATGGGATGACGCTTCGCGTTGCATCGCACGTGATTTAGGCTTGCTACGCTTCGATAAGCACCTTCCCAAAAACGATATTTATACCCAACCTTGCTAGAGCTTCGAAGCTCTAGCAAGGTTTTTATGAGAAAAATATATGCCAAGATTTTCAACATTTTCAATAGCCGCCTGCGACCTCGAAGCAAAAACATGGGGAATCGCGGTTGCCTCCAAATTTCCTGCCGTGGGGGCGGCTGTGCCCTGGGTTAAAGCAGAGATCGGCGCAGTGGCAACGCAATCCTATGTAAATACATCATACGGCCCCAATGGGCTGGAGATGATGGCAGAAGGCCTATCCGCGGAGAAAACGCTGGAGAAACTGCTCGCAGGCGACGAGGAACGAGAGATTCGTCAGGTGGGGCTGGTAGATGCTCAAGGGCAAGCTGTCACCTTCACTGGCGAGAAATGCCATGATTGGGCTGGTGGCTTGACCGGTCCCGGTTACGCCATTCAGGGGAATATCCTGACAGGTGCAGATGTCATCCAAAAGATGGAATCCGCATTTTTAGAGACGGATGGCGATCTCCCTGCCAGGTTATATGCCGCGCTTTACGCTGGTGATCGCGCCGGCGGAGATAAGCGTGGCAAGCAAGCTGCTGCCATTTACGTCGCCAAGCCCAAAGGCGGTTACGGCGGTTTTCTCGACCGTTGGATCGATTATCGCGTAGACGACCATCTCGACCCCGTCCCACGTCTCGGTGAACTGCTCGAATTGCATGAATTATATATGGGGGAATCACCAGAAAGCGAGCGTGTAGCATTGCAAGGCGATATTCTTATCGATATACAAAAAATTATGGCAAATTTGGGTTATTATCAGCCCAGCATTGATGGGAAATATACTGAAACTGTTGCAGAGTCGCTTAATTCTTTTCTTGGCAACGAAAATTTTGAAAATCGTTTCAATGCAAAAGAAGGCTGGCTAGATCAGCCCGTAGTAGATTATTTGCTGAAGAAGTTTAAGATATAAATTTTCACCACAAGATACGAAAATTACAAAGAAAACTTTGTGAGCTTTGTGTTCTTGTGGTAAATTCTTTTAAGGGATAGTTCATGAATCTAGATAATATCTCCTCCCCGATCAAAGCCCTGATCCTCGACGTAGACGGCGTCCTCTGGCGTGCAGGGCAGCCGATTGGTGATTTATCCACTATTTTCGATGCCATCACCGCACGCAGATTAAAAGTCACTCTTGCAACAAATAACTCCACAGATACGCCTGCCGCCTATGTCCAGAAATTAGCAAAACTTGGCGTACATCTGGAGCCTTCACAGCTGGTGAATTCATCCCTTGCTGTTGCAACTTTGCTTAAAGAGAAATTTCCTGATGGTGGTGAAGTATATGTCATTGGAGAGATTGGATTGATCGAAGCTCTTCGCGCAGAAGGATTTACGCCTTTCTTAGGCGAGGAAGAACCCACCTCCCCTACCGCAGTTGTGGTGGGGATGGATATGAGCATCACTTACGAGAAACTCACGCAGGCAACTCTCCTCATCCGCGCAGGTGCTCCTTTTTACGCCACCAATGCGGATAGAACTTACCCCACCCCTCGCGGGCAATATCCCGGCGCAGGGACAATTCTTGCAGCACTGACAACTGCTACAGACGTGGGGCCAATCGTAGCGGGCAAGCCAGCTCCCTATCTCCTTCAACTCGCCATGCAGCGAATGGGCGTTTCACCAGAAGAGACTCTTATGGTCGGAGATCGCCTGGCAACAGATATTCTTGGCGGGCAGAATGCGGGCTGCAAAACAGCATTGGTTTTGAGTGGAGTCACGACGAGAGAAGATGCTGAAGCATGGATGCCAAAGGTAGATATCATTGCGGAGAATTTAGGGGAGATAATATAGGCAATCAGGGATTAGGATTTAGTGCGCTAACGGAGAGCAAGGTATAATCGGGGGAGTTTAGTTTTTTAGTTCCTCCATGATAAAATCTCACCGATTATTCAATGACCACCTAACCAATTAACAAGAAGACCACTATGACCAATCCCCTTATCTACGACTTTGACTTCCCCGAACTAGCCGCTCGCGTAAAATCTTGGGGAGAACCCAAATTTCGCGGCAAGCAAGTTTGGGATGGGCTTTATAAAAATTTATGGACAACGCCAGAAGAATTTACCAATCTCTCCAAATCTTTGCGCGAGAAGATGGGCGAATTACTCAAATTTGACGTTCTGAAACCCGTTGTCACGCAAGAATCAAAAGATGGCGACACACGCAAGACTCTTTTTGAACTACACGATGGCCAGCAAATTGAGACGGTCATAATGCATTATGACCGTGAAGAAGGGCAAGACAGAAATACGGTCTGTATCTCCACTCAAGTCGGTTGTGGGATGGGGTGTAAATTCTGCGCGACCGGTCAGATGGGGTTTAAGCGTCAGCTCTCAAGCGGTGAGATCGTGGCGCAGGTCATCTATGCAGCACGAGAATTGCAAGATGCAGGAGAAACGCTCACAAACGTAGTTGTAATGGGGATGGGAGAGCCTTTTCATAATTATGAGACTACGTTGGAGGCATTGGCACGTCTCAACGATGAGAATGGTTTCAACTTTGGCGCACGTAGATTCACTATTTCTACCGTTGGTTTGGTCCCACTAATTTGGAAATTCGCTGACGCAGGCGTGCAATATAATCTCGCGATTTCATTACACGCCGCAGAAGATGAATTACGCTCATCCATGCTACCGATTAACGATAAACATCCTATTAACAAATTGCTCGAAGCTTGCCGTTATTATGTAGAGCAGACCAGTCGCAAAATCACCTTTGAGTGGGCGTTGATCGAAGGTGTGAACGATACGCCTGAGCAGGCCTATATTTTGGCGCGCAAATTGAAGGGCTTGATGTGCCACGTGAACGCAATTCCGCTCAATCCCACGCAGGGATTTCATGGTCAAAGCACAGATAATGATCGCGCAAAGATATTCAAAGAAACCCTTGAGCAAGTCGGGATCACGTGTACGATCCGTGCCCATCGCGGTATAGATATTCAGGCGGGCTGCGGTCAGCTGGCGAGTAGACTTTAGACCTTAGATGAAACTCTTCACGCATCTGTCTGTTAAAGGGAAGCAAGCCTATCTTACGTATGTCCCCATCTTCGCCTCTTCCAATATAAAAGATTCTCAGTGTATATTAAGTTCTGTGTAGTAAAACTATCTTCTAATCCCTAATTAGCTACTTATATCCTATGAAAAAAAACTGGTTAGAACGCCCCCTGCTCCCCTCTCTACCCTTTCTCACGGGTGAAGTCTTCCTTTTTGCGCTCATCATTGCTCTGACGATCTTGAGCCGTCTTTATGATCTCGGAACGCGTGCGATGAGCCACGACGAGAGTTTGCATACTTATTTCTCGTGGCTGCTCTATAAAGGCGATGGATACCAACATACGCCAATGATGCATGGGCCCTTCCAGTTTCATGTTCTTGCGTTGAGTTATTTTCTCTTTGGTGTAAGTGATTTTACCGCCCGCATCCCGGCAGTGATTTTTAATCTTGCTACGATTTGGATGCTTTGGTATTGGCGACGTTATCTCGGCAAAGCCGGCGCGCTGATTGCGGGGTTATTGATGCTCATCTCACCCTATATGCTTTTTTATGGGCGTTACGTTCGAAACGAGCCTTTTAGCGGATTTGCAGGGATGTTGATGTTTTTCGCGCTGCTGCGCTACCTGGAAAGTGGCAATAAACGCTATTTTTATTGGCTCACAATTAGTTTATTGATCAATTTCACATCCAAAGAAACAGCCTATATCTATGCCGCACAAATTTTGCTTTTCCTTGCGGGATATTTTGTCTGGAAGTTGCTTGGCATGTCTTGGGAAAGTAAGCGTACCCGGAGTGCTTTTGTCTCTGTTCTTTCCGTTGCGATTCTTCTGATCGGTGGCGCGCTGGGTGCTGGTTTACTCTTCAAGGAAAGTAGCTCTGCCATCGCGACAGAACCTGCAATGCCAGCCAACCCTCTTGCCGAAGCACCGATTTCTGCAGCGACCTCGGCGACATTCCCCTTATTTGCCATTTTTGCTATTGCAGCTCTTGCTGCACTTGGTATCGCCGCCTACTATCTTATTCAGGGGCTTGGTTGGGAGAAAATTCGCAAAGAACGCTCCTTCGATTTGCTGATGCTGATCGGCACGCTCATCATTCCCTTGTTGACACCCCTTATCTCCAAGATTTTCGGCTGGAGTATCCCCACTACTACCCCAGAACTGGCAGGGCTGCTCACTATGGATTATGTCCAAATCGGTGTAGCGATTTTGCTCACTTTTGGGATCAGTGCCGCACTCGGACTCTGGTGGAACGCCGATCTTTGGTGGAAAAACGCTCTTCTTTTCTACAGCCTTTTCACGATTCTTTTCACGACCGTCTTTACCAATAGCGGCGGCTTCTTTACTGGTATCTTTGGCTCACTCGGCTATTGGATGGTACAACAAGAAGTAGCACGCGGTGGTCAGCCCTGGTATTACTATATTTTCGTTCAAATCCCTGTTTACGAATTCCTCCCTGCCCTTGGGGTTTGGGTCGGTGTATATTTCGGTTTTCGCAAAAAGGCGTCCACACTCCCCGAAAAACCTGAGGCTGATCAATCAGAATCTACGTCAATCTTTGATAGCTCTGTCACCTTTGCCCTCCTCCTTTGGTGGGTAATCAGCAGCATTCTTGCCTATTCCTACGCGGGCGAGCGTATGCCTTGGCTTACCTATCATCTGACCATGCCGATGATCCTGCTCACAGGTTGGGGGCTAAATCAGCTTATCAAGAGCCTCCCTTGGGCAGAATTCCGCGAGAAAAAGGGATGGCTGGGTGCTGCGTTAATTTTCGTTTTCATCACATCTTTGATCAATTCGATGGGTGCAAATTCTCCTTTTCAAGGGAAGGATTTGGCACAATTACAGGCGACCAGCGATTTTCTACTCCCCTTGATCGTTGCTATCGCTAGCGCAATTGGACTTTTCTACGTCTTCCGTTCGTGGACACGAGGAAATGCCCTCAGCCTCGCCTCGCTCGTGATATTTGGCTTGCTCACGTTATGGACAGGGCGTGCCGCCTATAGAGCGGCCTATATCAACTATGATAGCGCGAAAGAATATCTTGTTTATGCACATGCTGCCTCAGGCGTAAAAGACGTGATGGCACAAGTCGAAGAAATCTCTATGCGCACTAGCGGAGATCTAGGTGCAGCAGTTGCCTATGATGCCAGTGCACCCGATACGGGCATCTCCTGGCCCTTTGTCTGGTATCTGCGCGATTATACTAATCTCCGTTCTTTTGATGCACCCACACGCTCCTTGCGCGATTCTTCCGTTATCATCGTAGATGCGAAGAATTTTGACAAGATTGAAGCCGTTGTTGGGCAAGGCTATTATCGCAGTGACTATATCCGTATGTGGTGGCCCAATCAGGATTATTACGGGGTCGTTCGAGATAAAGATCCTCATTTGCTCTTCGAGTTAGATTATCCCTGCACAGGCGTATTCAGTGTATTCAAACTTTTTAACGGGAAAGATTTCTCCCGTTTCTGCGAAATCTTTACAGACCCTGCCATGCGTGCCGGGGTCAGCGATATTTGGGCGAAACGCGATTATACAAAATACGCACAGGCAACGAGTAAATCTGGCTTCACCCCAACAGATTGGAATCCGTCCGACCAGATGCGGCTCTATATCCGTAAGGATGTTGCCTCCCAAGTCTGGAACTATGGTGTTCTCCCCGAAACAAGCGATGAAGTCTTGGCTGATCCTTACGAAGAGAATACGATCACGCTCACCGCAGATTTCACCGTCGGGTTTGAGGGTACAAATCAGGGAGAATTTAGCGCACCGCGCGGAATTGCTTTTGCGCCAGATGGTAGTTTCTATGTAGCGGACTCTCGCAATCACCGAATTCAGCATTTTGATGCCGAAGGCGTTTTTATCAATATGTGGGGGCAGTTTGGGGATGCAACTTTTGATGATCTATCGGGCGGCTTCTTTAACGAGCCTTGGGGCATCGCTGTAGGACCTGATGGCTCTGTATATGTTTCTGATACATGGAGCCACCGTATCCAAAAATTTGACGCGGATGGAACCCCGATCACGCATTGGGGCTATTATGGGCAAGCTGAAGACGGCTTCGCCTTCTGGGGCCCGCGTGGAATTGATGTGGATGCAGATGGGAATGTCTTCGTTTCAGATACAGGGAACAAACGTATTGTCAAATTCGATTCGAATGGAAATTTCATCACTGAATTTGGGACAACGGGCATGGGCGCAGGCGAATTCGACGAAGCGGTCGGTGTTGCCGTTGACACAGATGGTCATGTATATGTGACCGATACATGGAATCAACGCGTTCAATCCTTTAGCCCTAATGAAGATGGAACGCTCTACTTCCCGCTTAACCAATGGGATGTCAATGGCTGGTACGGGCAATCACTGGATAATAAACCCTTCATCACGGTAGGTGATAATGGCTCGGTTTTTGTAGTTGATCCTGAAGGCTATCGAATTTTGCAATTTACCAGCGAGGGTGAGTTTATCCGTACCTGGGGAGATTATGGCTATAATAATGAGAATATCGGGCTCGCGGCAGCCGTTGCGGTAGATGCTGAAGGGCGTGTCTGGGTCACGGACGCGGGTAATCATAGGGTAATGCGTTTTACTATGCCTGAGTAAGCCCCCACCCTCCCCCAAATTCTAAAAGCAGAATTTAGGGGAGGAGACAAGACAAAAACATAAAACTCCCGTTCTCTTCAAGAGAACGGGAGTTTTAATAATCCTATACCCAATGCTCTGCGTTGGGAGCTATTTGATGTGCCGATATGCAACGCATCTAAAAGCAGATGCAATGCATATCTTGCTGATTTATAAGATAAAGTGCAACACGGAGCGTTGCTAGGAGGGAGATCGCGGAGAGAAGAATAAAGGCAGAGATGTCGGTTAAAGGGTAGCAAGCCTAAGGCCAGGTGCGAGGCGGGGTATTCCACCCATCTTGTCATTCATATCAAAGATAAAAATTATACACTATCTCTTATCTCGCTGGTATAATCTCCTTGTTAAATTCTATTATTAATCCTGAAAGCATAAGGAGCTTGAATGAAAATTCATGAGTACCAATCGAAACGTGTTTTTGCCGAATATGGCGTGCCAATTCCCAAGGGGAAGGTTGCGGTTTCGCCTAAAGAGGCTTACGCGATTGCTAAAGATTTAGGTGGTAAGGTAATTGTTAAATCGCAGGTCTTGGTGGGCGGACGTGGGAAAGCTGGCGGTGTGAAGCTCGCCAAAACCCCCGATGAAGCAGAAAAACATGCCAGCAATATCCTGGGAATGGATATCAAAGGGCTGACTGTTCGCAAGGTCTTGATCGACGAAGCCTCGAATATCAAGAGCGAGATCTATCTTGGAATCACCAACGATCGTGAGAAAAAGATGCCTGTGATGATGGTTTCTGCCGAAGGTGGCGTAGAGATCGAAGAGGTCGCTCGCGTTAGCCCTGAGAAGATCATCAAGGTGCATATCAACCCCCTTTTGGGATTGCAAGGCTATCAGATGCGCGATATTGCGGCGAGCATTGAATTGCCCCGTAAAAACTGGAAAGAATTTGGTGTGATCGCGATGGGGCTTTGGAATGCCTATAACGGCAGCGACGCAACCCTTGCCGAGATTAACCCCCTGATCATCACTGAAGAAGAAACGCTTTTGGCTGTTGATGGCAAAATGCTGATAGATGATAGTGCACTTTTCCGTCATCATGATTTGGCCGAAATGCGTGATCTTGATCTTGAAACAGAATCTGAAACGATTGCTCGTGAGCATGATCTGGCCTATATCCAACTGGATGGTGAAATTGGCTGTATGGTCAATGGCGCAGGCTTGGCAATGACCACGATGGATATTGTGAAACTCTTCGGTGGCAGTCCGGCCAATTTCCTTGATATTGGCGGTGGTGCAAATGCAGAAAAAGTTGGCGCGGCTTTCCGCATCATCCTTTCTGACCCGAATGTGAAAGTTGTATTGATCAATATCTTCGGCGGTATCACGCGTTGTGATGAAGTGGCAAAAGGCGTTCTTGAAGCGATCGAAGAAGTCAAACCAGATGTACCGATGGTCGTTCGCTTGGTTGGCACAAATGCTGAAGAAGGGCGAGAGCTGATCGCCGCTGCCGATATGATCACCGCAGATACTCTGGCAGACGCCGCTCAGAAAGCCGTTGCCGCATTGAAGGAGGCTTAATCATGAGCATTTTAATTAATAAAGATACACGACTTTTAGTACAGGGGATCACGGGTAACGAAGGTCTTTTCCACTCCCAACAAATGGCCGCCTACGGGACGAATATCGTCGCGGGCGTGACCCCCGGCAAGGGTGGCGAGTGGGTAATGGACGGGAAGGTACCGGTCTTTGATTCCGTTAAACTGGCTGCCGAAGCAACGGGTGCGAATACAAGCGTGATCTTCGTCCCGGCACGTTTTGCCGCAGATGCGATCTTTGAAGCCGCCGATGCAGGTCTTGAACTGATCGTCTGCATCACCGAAGGTGTGCCTGTTAAAGATATGATGCGCGTTCGGGCCTATATTGATCAAATTGACACGCGTCTTTTAGGACCGAATTGCCCGGGCTTATTGACCCCCGGTGAAGCCAAAGTGGGCATCATCCCCGGTAATATCGCCATCCCCGGCAATGTTGGGGCAGTCTCCCGATCCGGGACGTTGACCTACGAAGTTCTTTATGCACTCAAGGAAAAGGGGATGGGCGCATCCACCTGTGTGGGCATCGGTGGCGACCCTGTGAATGGCACAAATTTCATTGATGTTTTGGCTATGTTTGAAGATGACCCTGCCACCGACAAAGTCGTCATGCTTGGTGAAATTGGCGGCACGGATGAAGAGAAAGCGGCAGAATTCATCGCCACAAAGATGACAAAACCCGTGGCAGCCTTCATTGCAGGACAGACCGCCCCTCCCGGCAAAAGAATGGGACATGCAGGCGCGATCATTCAATCTGGCTCGGGTAAAGCCGAAGATAAGATCAAAGCCCTCGAAGAAGCGGGTGTACGCGTTGCCAAACACCCGGAAGAGTTGCCTGATTTATTAGGGTAAATTCTTCGACTTTTAAAATTACCAAGCCCTCGTTCCTCCAAAAAGGAGCGGGGGCTTTTGCGTTGAAGAAGTGTTTTTACATGTTAAAATGGGCAAATCCCTTAACACGAAGAGGTCTCTCATGAAAGAAGAATCTATATCAAAAACTGCACGTTTTCAGGCTCCCGATGCCCTGCGCGGATTAATTATCATCTTGATGGCTTTGGATCATGCCAATCATTTTGTTGCTCAAAAACATTCTTCGGGCGAGTATTGGGGCGGGGATTTTCCTGAATATTATGGCGCGCTCTCTTTTCTAACGCGCCTAGTCACACATCTTTCTGCGCCGGGCTTCTTCTTCCTGATGGGGATGGGGATGGTGCTTTTTACTCTTTCACGTCGCAAGCGCAATTGGCGTGAATCAAAGATCATTCAGCATTTTATTCTGCGCGGCTCTATATTGATTCTGCTGCAATTATTTGTCGTCAATCGGGCTTGGGCACTTTCTCCGCGTGGCTGGGTGCTGGATACCTATATCGGCGTCTTCTTTGCACTGGGTGGCACGATGATCATCGGTAGCTTTTTTCTTTGGCTAAAACCGCCTTATCTGCTGGGATTAACAGCAGCCTTTCTACTCAGTGACGCATACCTGCCTCTCGACCCAACCATGTGGGGAAATGCCTTCTCAATTTTTAGTCGTTTATCATCTGTCCCCGGTGGTGATCTCGCCTTGTGGGTTAATTATCCCATTTTGCCCTGGCTGCCTTTGGTCAGCTACGGGATGCTTTTTGGGCACTGGCTTGCCGAGGACGAAAAGAAAAGCTATCAGCTTGCCCTATGGATTGGCGTCTCATTTTTGGCAGTTTTTTTCATCCTTCGTGCTGCAAATGGTTTCGGGAATATCCGTCCGCGTGCGGGGGAGAGCTGGATCGATTTTCTGAACGTGGTCAAATATCCGCCTAGCCTGACTTTTATTTTGCTGACAATGGGAAGCAATTTGATTTTGTTGTGGGGATTTTCAAGAATTAGAGAGAAGCTTGCGCCAGCACTCAACATGCTTATCATCTTCGGGCAAGTGCCGCTTCTTTTCTACGTTGGGCATCTCTATCTTTATGCCGCCATGGGAAATTGGCTTACACCAAAAGGCACAAGCCTCCCTACGATGTATCTGTACTGGATTGTGGGGTTATTAATTCTTTACCCTCTATGCCGATGGTATGCAAAACTCAAGCGAAGGCAATCTATTAGGTCATTGCTCCAGTTTTTTTAAATCACTTACAGAGAATCAACCACCTCCCTTTCTCCGCTTTGTCTCTAGATAGATAATATTTTTGCTTTTGAAGATGATTGAGTAGGCGATGCTTTTCGCCGTATCGAAACCACAACAGGAAGTTTTTTGATTTTCCAGAACAGAATAGAAAAATCTCTCCTTGACTCTTTACCTTCTTTTTGCTAGACTAATTTAGTCGATCCTAAAAATTAATTTAGACAAAATGAAAACAATCCTAACGCACGCAACCGAAGACTATCTTAAAGCCATCTACACCATCAGCGTGGATGGTCTTTCTGCGTCTACAAACGCTCTCGCCGAGCGGCTCAAAATTGCACCCGCATCGGTCACAGGGATGATAAAACGGCTCGCCGAAACCTCCCCTCCCCTTGTCGATTATCGCAAGCATTATGGCGTGACCCTCACGCCTGCGGGTGAGCGAGCGGCGCTCAAGGTTATTCGTCAGCATCGCTTGCTCGAAACCTATTTGCACGAGTCGCTTGGTTTTTCCTGGGATGAAGTTCACGAGGAGGCTTGTCGGATGGAACACGTTATCTCGGATGCATTTTCAGAACGGATCGATGCGATTCTCGGGCATCCCACACATGATCCGCACGGCGACCCGATCCCGGATTTGAATTTGGTGATGCCCCAAAAAGCATCTACACAACTCTCGGCATTGCGTCCGCCACAAAAAGCGACCATTCAACGTGTCGATGCCAAAGATGGGGATCTCCTCCGCTTTTTGGAGGAAAAAGGTTTGGTCCCCGGTAGCAAGTTGGAGACACGTGCGTACTCGCCATTTGATGGCAATCTGACAATTTTACTTAATGAGCAAGAGATGATCTTGGGTCCCGCTATCACGCGTCATGTTTTTATTGAAGAAAATTAATACACGTCATTGTCCTGTCTAAAATCACCGGCTTACAATGACAAATAAGAAAAGAGGTAATTTATGGTTGATCCACTATTTGCTTTACTGATTGCCGCGGCAGTCACCGCACTTGGCATAACTATTTTTAGGCCAGAGCGTGGGCTTTTTTGGAAATGGCAACATACGCGTGAGATGAGTGAGCGAGTGCTACGCGAAGATGCGCTCAAGCATATTTATCACGCCAAAAATGCTTCTGTTGAGAGTTTGGCTGGCGCGTTGAGTATTTCTACAAACGAAGTCGCTGATGTGATTGAGGGCTTGCAATCTCTAGAATTGCTCGAAATCGAAGGGACAAATTTCAAGCTCACATCCGATGGGCGCGATTACGCTTTACGAATTATTCGCGCACACCGCCTTTATGAACGTTATCTTGCCGAAGAGACGGGCTACGCCGAAGTTAATTGGCATGAGAAAGCGCATCAATTGGAGCATGAACTTAGCCCCGAAGATGTAGATGCTCTGGCGCAAAAACTGGGCAATCCTACGCATGACCCGCACGGCGACCCTATCCCCACCGCTGATGGAAAAATGATATATGCTGAAACGAGAACCGAACTGGCTAATTTAGATTTGGATGCACGAGCGCGTATTGTCCATTTAGAGGATGAACCAGATGCTGTTTATGCCCAACTAGTTGCAGAGGGATTGCATATAGGGCAAGAAATTCGTTTATTAGAAGTGACTCCACAGCGCATTCGTTTTGAAACGGGCGAGGGCGAACATCTTTTAGCCCCAATACTTGCAGCCAATATTAGCGTTATTCCATTTGCTGAAGAGCCTGAAAAAGAGCTTGCAATAGGGCTTCCTTTGAGTAATCTGGAGATTGGTGAAGAGCGTGAAGTTATCGCGCTTTCTCCACGTATTCGAGGTGCAGAACGCCGTAGATTGATGGATTTGGGTATTTTGCCCGGCACAATGATCGAAGCTGAGCTGGAATCAGCTGGTGGAGACCCTATCGCTTATCGCGTACGTGGGGCGGTGATTGCACTCCGCAAAGATCAAGCGGCAATGATTAGCGTTTCTACTGAGGCTTAACAAAAAAATAAATAGTGCCGATTGAGTAGGCGACGCACTTCGCCGTATCGAAATCAAACGAGCTACATTAATCCGCTCTGGTTTCGATACGCAAAAGCACGAAAATACTGTGCTTTTGCTACTCACCCGCTGCTAAGATACTAGGAAAATAAAATGACAACAAATACTAAAGATGCTTGCGAAACCTGCCCAATTCACGATGCTGCAGCATTAAAAAAATTGGGCGTTGATATGAGCGACTTCGACTATGTAGTCGCTTTAGCAGGAAACCCCAATACTGGAAAAAGCACTGTTTTTAATGCCCTAACGGGATTACGTCAACATACTGGCAATTGGCCTGGGAAAACCGTTAGCCGCGCAGAAGGCGGATTTGAATATGGTGACCATAAATATAAAATGGTTGATTTGCCTGGAACTTATTCGCTTTTAGCCACAAGTCTGGATGAAGAAGTCGCACGCGATTTCATCTTATTCGGTCAACCCGATGTCACAATTGTGGTCGTTGACGCGACGCGTTTGGAGCGCAACTTAAATTTGGTCTTACAAGTGCTCGAAATTACCAATCGCGTTGTAGTTGCCTTGAACTTGATGGATGAGGCAAAGCGACACGGAATCCAAGTGGACGAACGCCGATTAGCACGAGACTTGGGTGTTCATGTTGTGCCAATGGTCGCGCGTCAAGGAGAAGGTGTCCCAGAACTTTTACAGGCTGTTGGTGAAGTTGCTAATAGAAAAACGGTTGGGAAACCCTATCGTGTCAAATACGATTCTCCTGAACTCAAAAAAGCTGTCACACAAGTCACGAAGCAAATAGAAGATGCTTATCCTGAGCTACCTAATGCGCAATGGGTGGCGTTGCGTCTCCTTGATGGTGATGAGCGTATTGCTGAAGCCCTTCGCAAAGGCGAACTTGGCGATTTGACGCACGGTGATATAGAACAACGCTCTGCACAATTGCAAGTAATTGGGAACCAGTAGGAGTATATATATGACAACAAAAAACACAAGACCCCTCGAAAATATCCTCTCTACAGCCCAATCTCTGCGCTGGGAAATTGGTGTAGATTTTCATGAAAAAGTGACAGAATCGATTTATACTGATGCTGCCAAAATCGCAGATAGGGCAACAACTCGTCCCGAAGAGAAGCCTCGTTTTGATTTTGATAAAAAACTAGATCAAATTCTCACCAGCAGAATCTGGGGCTTCCCCTTGATGCTCGCTCTATTAATGATTGTCTTCTGGTTGACTATCTCGGGAGCAAATGTTCCATCTTCGATGTTGGCAACTTTGCTTCTCGACAATATTCACCCACTTCTAAAAGGTTTCGCCGCAAATATCGGAATGCCGTGGTGGTTAGATGGCTTCCTTTTTGATGGTGTTTATATGGCAACGGCTTGGGTGATTAGTGTTATGCTCCCACCAATGGCGATTTTCTTCCCACTCTTCACCTTGCTCGAAGATTTCGGCTATCTTCCCCGTGTTGCCTTTAATTTAGACAATATGTTCCGTAAATCTGGGGCGCACGGCAAGCAGGCTCTCAGTATGACAATGGGGTTTGGCTGTAATGCTGCAGGCGTAGTTGCCACACGTATTATTGATAGCCCTCGTGAGCGATTGATCGCGATTATTACCAATAACTTTGCCCTCTGCAATGGACGTTGGCCCACGCAGATATTAATCGCTTCTTTATTCATCGGCGCATTAGTCCCTGCACAACTAGCAGGATTAGTCTCCTCGATGGCTGTGGTTGGGATTGCACTCCTCGGGGTTTTTCTGACATTTGTCTCCTCAAAATTTTTATCAAAAACTTGGCTCAAAGGCGAAGTTTCTACTTTTAGTCTAGAACTACCTCCCTATCGACCGCCTCGAATCTGGCAGACCATCTACACCTCTTTAATTGATCGCACATTCATTATTTTGTGGCGCGCTATTATTTTTGCTATCCCAGCCGGAGCTGTGCTTTGGTTGAGCGCAAATATCACGATTGCAGGCACAAGCCTTGCCGGATATCTGATCAATTTCCTGAATCCATTTGGGCTATTACTTGGTCTCAACGGCGTGATTTTGGTCGCTTTCATTGTTGCTATCCCCGCGAACGAGATTGTTGTCCCGACCATCATGATGCTCACTGTGCTCGTTACAGGCGCAGGTGGTGGCGAAGGCGCAGGCGTGATGTTTGAACTAGAATCGGGTATGGAGACAATGGCACTTTTCCAAGCTGGTGGTTGGACGCTCCTCACTGCCGTCAACCTAATGCTCTTCAGTCTTATTCACAACCCCTGCAGCACCACCATTTACACAATCTACAAAGAAACAGGGAGCAAAAAGTGGACGTGGGTCGCCTCCCTAGCCCCTGTGCTCATGGGCTTCGCCGTGACTTTTGTAGTTGCACAGTTTTGGCGTTTAGTGACAAGTGTTTTTTAGTAGAATAATTATTAATTATTGGCTACGCGCAGTTATTTTTTGACTCGTGCGCCTTATACACTTATGCGACGGTGATTACGGTCGTAACGGGTATTGACTTCATCTTCACCTTGAATAGGGTGAAGATTACTCAGCTGTCTCATCAAAACTTCTCCCCTTCCCCACAAAATGCTCTCAAAAACGAGAGTTTTTTGTGTTTAATAAAAACGTATTTCATTTACGATTTCGATATTGGTTATACGCAGTCCTGT
The DNA here is from genome assembly GCA_018645405.1 of Anaerolineae bacterium. Lineage (GTDB taxonomy): Bacteria > Chloroflexota > Anaerolineae > Anaerolineales > Villigracilaceae > Desulfolinea. The sequence goes on from JABGOQ010000136.1 coordinate 26,148, forward strand.
ACCAATTCGACTTGTAAGTGAAGGAGATTTCCTCTACAATGAATATATTTTATATGGTTGGATTACCTCAGGATGTGGTGGATGGAATACGTAATTGAAGAGATGTTTCTCTCGCATTTTGAGCAGACAATGCAGCTATGGCGTATCTCGGACGGAGTACGCCTAAAAAGTGTCGATTCTCGGAAGACAATTGAACGCTTTCTTGAGAGAAACTCAGGGTTAAGCTACGTAGCAATAGATGATACCAAAGTGATTGGTGCTGTACTCTGTAGTCACGACGGCAGGATCGGCTATCTAACCCATCTGGCTGTTCATCCAGAATATCGACGTCAAGGTATTGGTCGCTCATTGGTTGGTCGCTGTTTTTATGCATTGATGAGCATTAGCATTAGCCAATGCGCTCTGATGATGATGGAAGAAGACCAGAATGCAATCAACTTTCTAAAAAAGATCGCCATTGCGGGGCGGATTGAAATGATGATGATGAAGAAGTTGGAATAATTTCTTCCCAAGAATCAAAATGGCTGAGAAAAAAATTCTCAGCCATTTAAGGAAAAACCAGACGGGTCTCTACCCTTCTTCACGAGGAGGATGCTTCGCGAGGCCTGTCTGGTTTCGGTATATCTCGCAATCTTCCCAGGTGTTTATCCAGCAGAATTCTGCCCAAGTCCACCACGCCCGCCTTCAAATTGACCAGCACCTTCACCGCTACCATCACAGTTGTCGCGTTCGCCAAGCCCGCCGCCTTTTCCGCCACGGGTTTGCATTTGGTCAACTTCTTCTTGGGTAATTGCACCATCTGCGATAGCCGCTTCCAGAGCCGCATCACGTGCAGACTGCATCAAAGTGGGGATTTCTTCCTCGGTGATTCCTTGAGCTAGGGCAAGATCAAAGAAGTTTTCACCAGCATCGTGGCCAGCTTGTAATTCTTCTACAGTTACGCCCAGCGCATTTGCCATAGCTTCTGACATATAATCATGCAATAAGCCAGAGCCATCACGCGGATCTTTTTCTCCATCTAGGGGTGGGTTTCCATCTTGTGCGAAAGCAGAGCCAGCAAATGCCAAACCAATAACTGCCGCAAGCACGAAAGCCATTATAAAAGTCTTTTTCATTTTTTTACTCCTTGTAAATTGCGTTCGAGGCTTCTGCCCGAACTCTGCCCAAATCATAGCAAGCGAACGTAAAGCCCTTGTAATGATTTGGGAAAACTTCGTTAAAGAAGAAAATATGATATAAAACTAACACCACACCCACTCTTTACACGATCTTTACATTCCCTTCACCAATTCTTGCCTTTCTTCTGGCAAAATTGTTTTAAATGAAAAGAGAAGGAACTTCCTCATGACAAAAATTCTAATAGTAGACGATGAACCAAGCATTCTAAAACTGATTACTGCCTATCTGGAACCAGAAGGCTATGAAATCTATACGGCCGAAGATGGTGTTGCGGGATTAAAAGCCGCGCGCGCGTTTGAACCGGATCTGATCGTCCTCGACGTGATGTTACCCGGCATGGACGGTGTGGAGGTGCTCACACGTCTGCGGCGCGAATCGGACGTGTATATCATCTTGCTCACTGCGAAAACAGAGGAGATGGATCGTATACTTGGTCTCACTGTTGGCGCGGACGATTATGTCACCAAACCCTTTAGCCCACGCGAGTTAACGGCACGAATCAAATCTGCGCTGAGGCGTATCCATAACGTGGGCAAGTCGAAAGACGCGCGTTCCGTGCTATCCTTCCAGCATATCCTCATTGATATTGGCGCACGCAAAGTCACGGTAGACAATAATCCCATCGAGTTAACAGCAATCGAATTTGATTTACTGAAATCCCTCGCAGAAAACAGCGGGCGAGTGCTCTCGCGCGAGCAATTGCTAGAAAATGTGTGGGGAGAATCCTATTTTGGCGAAACGCGCGTTGTGGATGTGCATCTTGGCCATGTCCGCAAAAAACTGGGGCGCGACGATCTAATAGTGACTGTTCGCGGGGTTGGCTACAGATTCGAGGATAAACGACTATGATCAGTTATTTCCGCGATCATTTGCAAGGGAAACTGCTTCTATCCTATTTAGCAATCATTTTGGCAAGCGCGCTGGTTTTGGTACTAACAAGCAGGCTAACCATTGATTCAGCCTTTCAAAATCATCTCGGCAGGATGCAGCAGTCCCAACTCGAATCTGGAGGAGCAGGCACAGGTGAGGGTACAGGGCTCATGTATGGTGCTGGAGCAGATAAATCTGATTTCGATATAGAAAACTCCCCTGGTATGAGCCTATACGCCAATTTTCAGGCTTCTTTCCGTGAAGCCTTACTATGGGCATCAGTCGCAGCTCTTTTTGTTGCCCTTATCCTGAGCTTTTTGCTCAGTCGCAGAGTTGTTGCCCCTGTCCGTGCGATGATGATTGCCAGTCGGAGTATCGCCGAAGGACATTACGATGAACGTGTTGGCACGCATGGTTCTGATGAACTCGGGCAACTTGCCCAGAGCTTCAATCAGATGGCTACAGAATTAGAAAAAACTGAGGAGATGCGCCGCCAATTAATTGGCGATGTGGCTCACGAACTCCGCACACCGCTGACAACAATCAAAGGCTCTGTGGAAGCCTTAGAAGACGGGATTTTGCCTGCTTCACCAGAAACCTATGAGTTGATTTTACATGAAGCTGACCGTTTGAATCATCTTGTGGATGATTTGCAAGAACTCAGCCGCGTAGAGGCTGGGGCTTATGAGCTGATTATACAGCCGCTTCAACTTTCTTCTCTAACGGGAACAATTGAAAAAAGATTTGGTACTCAGTTTAAAGAAAAAGGCATTAAGTTTGAGCGTATCGTTCCAGCCAACCTCCCCACTATTCAGGCGGATGAGCGACGTCTTATTCAGATATTATCAAATCTATTGACTAACGCCTTATATTACACTCCTGAAGGTGGAGATGTAAGGCTTGAAGCATCACACATTGGGAATGGGAATGATATACAAATTTCAATCAAAGACAACGGCATCGGTATTCCCCCTGAGCATCTAAAGAATATCTTTACGCGTTTTTACCGTGTAGATAAATCCCGTTCGCGTCATGCTGGTGGGAGCGGGATTGGGCTAACAATTACCAAGCATCTCGTTAAGGCGCATGGAGGTGAAATCTGGGTGGAGAGTGAAGGAAAAGACAGAGGAAGTACCTTTGTGTTTACTTTGCCTGTAGCAATAAAATAGCATACACTTTATTGGCTATGCGCAAAAAAACAAAACTGGAGCACAGTACAAAATACAGCGCTCCAGTTTTTAGATACTGATTATTCTTTTATCGCAATGTAAACATCAAACTCTGACGCATCGTCATCGAAGAGAAAACGATCATCATAGAGCTCCATATCGAAGTGTGGTGATACCAGTTCTACATCTGCCTGCGGAAGCCAAGTCTCGTAGATATACTTGTAGGTTTCTTGCAGGTTATCTAGCTTGCCGTGATGTGTGAACACAGCGTATTTATGCGCTGGGACTTCCCGCACGACCGTCCCTTCAGGGATGTCGCTAAAGTCAGAGACTTCATAGCAAGCGACGTATTCAAAATCTCCATCTTCACCAAACTCGATATCACTGAAACACGCGCCATAGGCACAATTCCCGACCATATTCTTAATTTTATTTGCTTGCTGATTGAACGTGCCCCATAATTGAGGGACTTCACCGTTTTGATTCTTTCCGACGTAAGAGAAACCAACGGTAGTAAATGCCTGTTTATTAACAAACTTCGGTTGCATGATCTTATCCTTTTGATTGAATTGAGTTGATATAACAGAAAGAGGGATTTGAGCCCGTTCAACAGGGCACTGTACTTCCAAAAAGCCAGAATGCACTGCTGAAGCTTGAGGCTTATCCCCTGCCTCAGACAAGTAAATTTCACGATATGAGCCAGCAACTTTATAAGCATTTGCTTGCATCCAAGCAAAGAGAGTTGTATAGATCGTGCTTAGCGCAGAAGCGCCACTCTTGGAGATCGTGCTTGCCATGCTAGGGACAGCCTTAAGCTCACGCAATTGCAAGGGGGAACTACCCCAATCCCCAGCGCGCTGACCGCGTCTCAGCTTTACAGGGATAGCAAACTCTATGTCCAATTCAGATTCTGTGGTGGGTAACTCAGGCATCAAGGCAAATAGAGGCCCATCCGCTTTGATGCGGGCACGCTTCAGGTTGCCAAGGAGTAAAGCTTCTACTCTGCTTTGGTTTACGTCAAAAGCAACCATTCCCGCTCTACTCGCTCTCACACTCAACACCGTCATAGATGGAATATCTTTGAGGGCGATATCGTAAGGTGGAGGCTGTCCTTCATTTTCGATTTGATGCAGACGCATCTCCACCGTGCTTGCTCCGCTCCCACACGCTCGGCTAACTCAAGTTGCTTCATCCGCAACATACCGCGCATCTCTTCCAGAGAAAGTTCTTCGTCCAATAAATGTACGATTTGCTCGAGAGAGAAGCCTAGATCTTTTAGAGCCAAGATTCGGTTTAGGCGTGGTAACTGAGTAAGGCTGTAATAACGGTAGCCTGTATAACGGTCTATACGCATCGGGCGCAATAAGCTTAACTCTCCATAATGATGAAGTGTTTTTACTGTTACATGCGCTAATTTTGAGAAATCACCAATTTTAATCATTTCGTTTACCTGTCTAAAAGGTTGATGGCCGTCAACAAATACAGTATAGACCCTCCTATAGGGGGAGAGTCAAGAGGAATTTTTGGGTTTGATTTTCTAAAGGAAGAAATAAGAGACAACTTCATCTTGCGGAAAAACCCTGACATTGTCTCAATATAGGCGGTATAATCTGCGTCGTTAGAAGGAGATACCAAATGAAAAAAATAATAATATTTATCATACTGCTAATAGTCACACTATTTATTAGTGCCTGCACCCCTGAACTCCCTGAGCCACAAGCAAAAGAATATTTGGCTCCTGCGAATATTGATGATGCAATGAGGGCACAAACCCTAGATCTATTACTCACTTTGATTGAAGAAAGAGGATTGCTAAACCAAAAGGTCGAAAGTGCGCCTGATAAAACTGTTGTAGCAAAAACTTTTCAGGATTTTGCTATAACACTCGAGCTTATGCTTTACGAATACCCTCAAGCAGACCCCAATCTCGAAGCATATATTCTTGATAGCTCAAAAATTTACGCTGAATACGCAAACTTCCTTGATAAAAGTGAAAAAGGCTCCCAGTTTAAATTTATTTCCGAGGGAATAACCTTATTGGCTACAACTATCAGAAAAGATGAAAACACAGGCATTTTTCTATGGCGTGAAGAAACGCTAAACGAAGCTGGTTCTAATGCCGCTGAGAAAGAGACAGGAAATAAATTGCAAGAGTGGGCATTAAATACCAAAGCGATTGTCTTATATCTGAATAATACTTACGACAACGCGCTTATTGCCCCAACACCGACAATCATCCCTCCTACAGTTCTTCCTGCTCCAACTGAAAATAACAATCCTGAAATAAGCATATCAGACTGTACTTTGAGGATCGGTCAATCTGTTCATTTATTAGCTGGTTCCCGTATCTGGACAGAACCAAACGTCGCAGTAGCAGCTGCTATTGATGGTGTCCCAGGCGGCGAAGTCTATATTCTTCAAGGACCACTATTCGGAAGAATTCGCCATAATATAGACACATCTGGTTGGTGGTGGCAGGTAAGTTATCGCGAAGATGATATCCCCGCCGGTTGGGTCTGGGAAGCGCATTTTTCAGAATGTCAGTAAGGAATCTTATCGACTAAAACTCTTCCGCAAGTTGGTTTAAATTAAAGCGGTCTGCAAATTTTGTGGTTTGCAGACCGCTTTTTGCTACTGTATTTTTCATCGATCACTGAATACTGAAAACTACCCTAACTCCCCCAAAACCTCCAGCAACTTCGCCCGCCAATTAGGTTGACGCCCAAATGTCAAAAAGTAGGCATTTTTTGCTTTACGGGCAGCACGCCCCAGGTCATGTAGGGTTCGGTGCGGCTGTCCTTTCTCGAGCGGTGGATATCGAAGCGTAATCTTCTCATCACTCATCGTGACGGATGCCAATCCCGCTTTCTCGGCACGCGTCTTGACAGCGATCTGATAAAAAAGATTTTCGACCATCTCTGGCGGGTCTCCAAAGCGATCGGCAAACTCAATCCGAATCGCGTCCAATTCGCTTTCATCCACAATATTGGCGAGGCGACGATATAGACGCAGACGCAAATTCTGATCGGGGATATAGGCGGTAGGGATACCGATAGCAAAGGGAAAATCGACATTGACGGGTTGAAGGTTGATGGTTGAAGGTTCAAAGTTAAAAGCTTCAAGTTCACTGTCGCCCTTCAATTTTGAATTTGTGACTGCTTCTTTCAGAAGCCGCGTATAAAGATGAAAACCAACCGATGAGATATGCCCATGCTGGCGCATGCCAAGCAGATCGCCCGCACCGCGAATTTCGAGATCGCGCATGGCGATTGAATATCCCGCCCCAAGCTGGGTGTTTTCGGCGATCACCTCGAGCCGCGCTTGCCCTTCTTCTGTTGGCATTCTTTTCCGATGCTTGAAGAAGTAGGCATAAGCGCGCACCGCACCACGCCCAACACGCCCGCGCAATTGATAAAGTTGCGCCAAGCCAAAAGTATCGCCGCGATCGACGATGAGCGTATTTGCATTGGGGATATCCAACCCCGATTCGATAATTGTCGTCGAGAGCAAAATATCTACTTTGCCCAAGACAAATTCAGACATTACCCGAGAAAGTTCACCCTGCCCCATTTGCCCATGCCCAATCGAAATTCTCGCTTCGGGGACGAGTTTCTGCAAATGTGCTCTCATCGCACCGATGGTCTGAACACGATTATGAACAAAGAAAACCTGCCCGCCGCGATCAATTTCTCGCAAAATCGCCTGGCGCACCAATTTTGGCGCATAAGGACCAATATGGGTCACAATTGGCAAACGTTCTTCGGGCGGCGTATTCAAATTAGAAATATCCCGTACGCCCGTCAACGCCATGTAGAGCGTGCGCGGGATTGGCGTGGCAGTCACCGTCAGCACATCCACTTCGGCGCGCAACTTTTTCAGATGCTCTTTATGCGCCACGCCAAAACGCTGTTCCTCGTCCACGATCACTAGCCCCAAATCTTTAAAAAGTACGTCTCCAGAAAAAAGCCGATGTGTACCAATCACAATATCCACGCCGCCTTTTGATAATTCGAACAAAATCCGTGATTGTTCTCGCGGGCTGCGAAAACGGGACAGCATCTCCACCTTCACGGGGAACGCCGCCAGCCGTTGCTGAAAAGTCTCAAAATGTTGTTGCACCAAAACCGTCGTCGGTGCCAAAATCGCCACCTGCCGCCCGTCCATCACCGCCTTGAACGCCGCCCGCAACGCCACTTCTGTCTTGCCGTAACCCACGTCGCCGCAGAGCAATCTATCCATCGGGCGCGCAGCTTCCATATCTTTTTTGACCTCTTCAATCACGCGGATTTGGTCATCCGTTTCGATATAAGGAAAGCTGGATTCAAGGTCACGTTGCCAATCTGTATCTGGATTAAAGGAGAATCCGGATGCAATTTTGCGCCTTGCATATAAATCGAGTAGGTCTTCGGCGATTTCCTCCACCGCTTCTCGCACGCGACCTTTGGTTTGCTTCCACCTATCACCACCGAGTCTCCCGTGAGCAGGTGTACCGCCATCCGCGCCGATATAGCGCGTCAGCCGATCTGCTTGATATACGGGGACAAAGAGTTGGTCGCCGCCCTTATATTCGATGCGTAAAAATTCACGCTCATCCCCGGCAAGCGAACGTTGGACAAGCCCCGTATATTTCCCGATCCCGTGATCAATATGCACCACCCAATCCCCGGGACTCAAATCTGCATACGCAGCTTCGGGTGTATCGGCGGTTTTGCGTTGCCTTCGCCGTGGGCGGGGTCTCTCCCAGCCGAAAATTTCGGAGTCGGTGATGAGGTGAATAGCTTTAGACCCGAAAGGTTTTATTAAGGTATCTTTTTCATCGGAAGACTCTAAATAGGAAGATTCTGATTCAACCTTAGCTCGATTAAAACCTTTCGGGTCTTCTAGTAAACTCCACCCACCCGATAACGATTCGCAAACAAAAGTTGGCGAGCGGTATTCGGCATCTTCAAAGGCATGTCGTTCGCGCCATAATTCTGCTAAACGCTCACATTGCCGTGAAGCGATAATTACCTCATCCCCACTCGCAACACGCTCGGCAACAAAATCCATAAAGGGTTTCAATCGTCCACTAAAGCGTGGAAGAACGTCAAAATCGGAGGGCATTTCAGCGTGAGCGGTGGAGTATCCCAACTCAAGCATTCCGCGCCCATGCAGGCTATTTACCAGTTCAGACCAAGAGAGATAGGGAATCGGAAAATCTTCATCCAAAGTTTCTTCCACAATGCTTTCTGCCCTAAACTTGACTGCCTGCTCTTCTGTTTCGTTCACAGCGGCCTCTGTAATACTCTGGTCATCTATTAGCACCAATGCATCAGCGGGGAGATAATCTATCAGGCTAGCGGGAAAGGTGTGCAAAAGGGGGATATGAAACTCAGAGAACTGGGCATCTGGCGTTGGGAATTGAGACTTGGAAAGCAAATACTCACGGGCAGGTGTAATGAGGATTTCTTTCAGGTTTTTTATTGTTCGCTGGGAGGCTGGGTCAAATTGTTTGATCGTATCTAATTCGTCTCCGAAAAAATCCAGACGAACGGGGTATTCTTCAGCAGGAGTCCAGATATCGAGTAAACCACCGCGATGAGAGAATTGCCCCGGCTCAAGGACGGTGCTGACTGGCTCGTAGCCAATTCTCACCCAGTTTTCCAGCAGCGAGGTGATCAGCATCTGAGTCTCAATTTTGAGAAGTTTGGATGCTTTCAAAAAATCTCGGCGGGGCAAAGTGCGCGCCATCAGGGCGCGAGCGGAACTGATAATTACTGGGGGTAAATCAGTTTTTTGCCCAAAGGGGAGGTGATAAGCTGCTAACGCGGTTAAAGCTTGAATTCGTTCACGTCTATTGGTTGCGCCCCAGGAAGCCTCTTCGTAAAAAAGCGGATTCGGTTCCGAGAAAAGATAGCGTGGTGAATCTTTTAGCCAAAAAGAAAGCTCGTCAGCGAACTCCAAAGCTCGGTCGGCGCGGTCAGTAAGAAAAAGAATCGGGACTCGTAAATCTTCATAAAGGGTAGCAAGCATCGGGAGGCGTGCGGCGCGCGGCAATCCTAATCCAGAAAAACTTTTGCCAGATTCAATAGCAGAAAGAATATCTGTATAAAGTGGTAGTGCGCGGATGGAGTCTAAAAGGCTTTTCATGCTCTATTAAGCAATCCCGTTATATCGATTCATTGCTTCATCTAATCCCTTATCAATAAATGTGAAAATAGCATCTGCGGCACGCTCAAGGGTCTCGGAGAGAATTTGCTGATCTCCTTTTGCGAAATTTTGTAAAACGTAGGCGGCTGGGTCCATACGCCCCGGTGGACGCCCAATACCCAGGCGCAGGCGAGGGAAATCGTTTGTTCCCAGATGCTGGATCGTAGATTTGATGCCCTTCTGCCCCCCTGCTCCGCCACCCGGGCGCAAACGGATTGTCTCAAAGGGTAAATCGAGATCATCGTGGGCAATAACCAGGTTTTCAAGCGGCAATTTGTAAAAGCGAAGCAACCCCTGCACAGCCTGCCCGGAAAGATTCATGAATGTCTGTGGCTTGGCAAGGATTATCTTTGCATCGCCATAACGCGTCGAAGCGATTAATGCTTTAGATTGCAAACGGCTCATTTTTGCGTCTAAACGCAGTGCCAAGCGATCGATCAGCATGAAGCCGATATTATGGCGATTTTCGCGGTATTCACGACCTGGATTTCCCAAGCCGACGATGAGGTAGGTTTCTGTCATAGTTTTTCTCTTTGATTTTACAACTTCTTATTTTAACACAAAGCGAATAAAAGATTTTGATTTTTGCGCTACTGTTTTATGGTAAACTCAATGCGCAATAAAAAAAACATCAAAAAGCTATGGAGGCTTCCCTCGAATGAGTAAATCTCGAAGCGAAGAAATGGTTGAAACTCTACGTGCAATGCAAACTGCCGCCCCTGATATTGAAGCGTCGGCGGTTGTTTCTGTAGATGGTCTAATTATGGCATCTGCCTTGGCTGCCGAGGTCGAGGAAGATCGCGTTTCGGCAATGTCTGCTGCCATGCTCAGCTTGGGCGAAAGAATCGCCGGAGAACTCGGGCGCGGTGAACTGGACCAAGTTTATATTAAGGGAGATAGTGGTTTTATCGTTCTCTCTGCCATCGGCGAAGAGGCCGTATTAACCGCCTTGGCACGCAAAAAGGCAAAGCTCGGGATGATATTCCTTGAAATGCGACGCGCCGCTGAGACGCTGATTGATTTGGTCGGATGAAAGATCCGACTTTTTCTCACCTAAAGAAACCCCTTGCGGGGAGGATGCCTACAAAGGGCACCCTCCCCGCTTCTTTTTTATCATCACGAATAACGCGGATTTAGCGAATAACACAAATAAAGACGATGAGCGCGAATTTGTATCATTCGCCTCATTCGTTTTTTATTCGTGAAAACAGAGGTATTTATGGCTACAAAATATATTTTTTTTACAGGTGGTGTTGTTAGCTCTGTGGGTAAAGGCGTCACAGCCGCAGCCTTGGGCTTGCTCCTGAAAGAGCGCGGATTCAATGTCTCAGTGCAGAAACTCGACCCCTATATCAACGTTGACCCCGGGACGATGTCTCCCTATCAGCATGGCGAGGTTTTTGTCCTCGATGATGGAGCAGAAACCGACCTTGATCTTGGACATTATGAGCGTTTTATTGATAACCCACTAACACAAGTCAGCAACTTCACTTCAGGGCAGGTATATGATGAGGTCATCTCCAAAGAAAGACGTGGAGATTATCTGGGCGGGACTATTCAAATCATCCCGCATATCACAAATGAGATAAAGCGTCGCATCCGCTTGGCGGCACATACAACCGAAGCCGAAATCATGCTGATCGAAATCGGCGGGACAGTAGGCGATATAGAATCACAGCCCTTTATGGAATCTTTGCGGCAAATGAGGAACGAGGTTGGGAACGAGAATGTTTTCTTTGTACACGTCACTTGGTTGCCACATATCGGCGCGACTGGAGAATTAAAGACCAAACCCACCCAACACTCAGTCGCCGAACTGCGCGGCATCGGTATCGCACCGAGCATGATTATTGCCCGAGCAGACTATGATGTAGACCAAGAGATCATTGATAAAATCGCGCTCTTCTGTGATGTAGAAAAACGGGCTGTTATCCCCATGAAAACGGCAAAGTCCTTATACGAAATTCCGCTTTTGGTAGAAGAAGCAGGTGTAGCAGATTTCATTATTGAGAAGATCAATCTGAAGGCAAGTAAAAAGCCAAATCTGAAACCGTGGAAAGAATTATCCAAGAAAATCAACGCGGATAAGCCTAAAATTAAAATCGCTTTAGTCGGGAAATATATAGAATTACAAGATGCCTATATGTCCGTTCGCGAGGCGTTACGCCATGCCGCCCTCTCCGTTGACGTGAAGGATGAAGTCATCTGGATTCACTCATCCGATCTCGAAAAAGGCAAAAGTTGGGACGCACTGAAATCAGCAGATGCCATCCTCGTCCCAGGCGGATTTGGGGAACGCGGCATCGAAGGAAAAATTCTAGCAGCAAAATATGCACGCGAAAATGAAGTCCCTTATCTTGGTTTATGTTTGGGCATGCAACTGATGTGCGTCGAATTTGCGCGGAGTGTTTTGGGCTACGAAGACGCAAACTCGACAGAATTCAATCATAATACGGCACACCCCGTGATCGACTTAATGCTCGAACAACGCGAAATCAGCGATATGGGCGGTACGATGCGGCTGGGTCTTTATCCCTGCATTTTGCAAAAAGGCTCTCTCGCGGCAAAATCCTATCTTCAAAAAGAAGTAAACGAACGCCATCGCCATCGTTTTGAATTTAATAATAAATATAGAAAAGAATTTGAAGAAAAGGGCATGATTTTCTCTGGTGTTTCCCCTGATAATATGCTCGTTGAAATTGCTGAGCTAAAAAAACACCCCTTTATGGTCAGTAGCCAATTTCATCCCGAATTTTTGTCCCGCCCAATGAGGCCGCATCCGCTTTTTGTGGGCTTTTTAGAAAGCGCAAAAAATAGCGCGTCAAAGCAAGGTTGATTTCGTCCTACTCCCAAAACACGTTATACTTAGGACATTATTTCACAAAACACAAAAACACAAATACTGGAGAAAAAAAATGGACACAACAATTATCAATATTAATGCGCTTGAAATTCTTGATTCGCGCGGCAACCCAACTGTCGAGGTCGAGGTGCTACTTGCCGATGGTGCCTTCGGGCGCGCCGCTGTGCCTTCGGGCGCGTCTACGGGCGTGCATGAAGCCCTCGAAATGCGCGATGGTGATAAAGAACGCTATGGCGGCAAAGGCGTTGCGAACGCCGTTGCCAATGTAAACGAAGAAATTTCAGATGCACTTTTTGGATGGGACGCAAGCGAGCAGCGCGAAATTGACCTGACCCTGATAGCACTGGATGGAACGCCGAATAAAGCTCGGCTGGGAGCGAACGCCCTTCTTGGCGTGAGTCTCGCCGTTGCGAAAGCCTCTGCCAATTCACTTGGTCTGCCCCTCTACCGCTATCTCGGTGGAGTCCACGCCCACGTGCTCCCCACCCCGATGATGAATATACTCAACGGCGGCGCGCATACCGGCTGGCAATCGACCGATGCTCAAGAATTCATGGTGATGCCCCTCGGTGCTCCCTCCTTCTCTGAAGGCCTACGCTGGGGAACAGAAATTTACCACACCCTAAAATCTGTCCTAAAAGCACGTGGCTATGCGACATTAGTTGGCGACGAGGGCGGCTATGCCCCTGCATTAAAAGCAAACGCAGAAGCTGTTGAAGTTATCCTAGAAGCGATCGAAAAAGCAGGCTTCAAAGCTGGCGAAGATATCGGAATTGCTCTCGACCCTGCTGCCTCTGAATTCTACGAAGATGGTCTTTACAACCTTCGCACTGAAGGCAAGAAATTGACTAGCGAAGAAATGGTCGCATTTTGGGCAGACTGGGTCAAACAATATCCCATCGTTTCCATCGAAGATGGTCTCGCCGAAGATGACTGGAAAGGCTTCCAGATGATGGTCGCGCAACTCGGCGACAAGCTCCAAATTGTTGGCGACGATTTGCTGGTCACAAATCCCGAGCGCGTTCAACGCGGGATCGATGAAAAAGCCGCGAATTCCCTTTTGGTCAAAGTCAACCAGATTGGCTCACTCACCGAAACGATGCAAGCCGTAGAAATGTGCCATAAAGTCGGCTGGACAGCGGTTGTCTCGCATCGCTCTGGCGAAACCGAAGACGCAACCATTGCCGATCTCGCAGTTGCGCTCAACACAGGCCAAATCAAGACCGGTGCCCCCGCTCGCTCTGACCGCGTCGCAAAATACAACCAACTTCTCCGCATCGAAAACGAACTCGGTGACATGGCTGAATACGCTGGCTGGAATGCGCTGAAAGGGTAAGAAACGCTTCTATACTTTTATTACCAATGCTCAAAAGAAAAAACCCCTGAAATAGGGGGTTTTTTTGATGCACCCGAAGAGACTCGCCCCCCCCCCAACTACTAAAAGAATATTACCTTACAAAACTGTGAACTTAATGTTACGAAAAAGCGACTGAAACGATTGACCCCATTCCGCTTTTTCTGTATCCTATTAAGGAAGGATGTGAATTCATACTGAATATATTTAAAAGAAATCAAATGATAAAAAAGAATCATACCAACAAAAAAGGCTGGGGTTTTAGAGGCCAAGGTTTGATTGAGTATGCAATTTTACTTGCTTTAATTGCAATGGTCACAGCTGGCGGACTAGCACTCAAAGGCGAAGAGGCATCAGATGCGTATGAGGATGTCGCTTATCTATTTGGTACACCGACACCAGAGCCGCTTGATCTTTACCCCGATGATAGGATTAACGTAAAAGTCATTGACGCGATGGGAGAAGGAATTGAAAATGTAATTGTTTATGCTTTTCATGATTCTGGATCTTATGCTGGAAAGTATTCCCGCACAAACGAAAATGGGCTGACAGAATTCTTTGAAATGGAAGATGGGGTTTATAAATTCCGCGCAGACTTGCAAAGTAAGCAATTTTGGTCCGATACACTTAATTGGCCTATAGAACATTTTAGAGTTATTCAAACAGGGCAAATGGATTTCCCTGTCAAGGTTGTAGATGCCACCGGGAAGGGGATTTATAACGTACGCGTTTATGCTTATACGGAAACGGGAGGTTGGGCAGGGTCTTATGGAAATATCGGTAGTGACGGCATTGTCAATTTACCGATGGTTGCAGGGAACTTCAAGTTCCAAACCTATTATCAGGGACAAAATCATTACTGGTCTGAAATAGCAATTATCCCAGATGAAAAACAAGCCACCATCTATACGGGACAGGAACCTTTCCCCGTAAAAGTTGTAGATGCCGCTGGAAATGGGATTAGTGGGGCAAGAGTTTATTCCTACACAGAAAGAGGTGGTTGGTCAGGCAAATATGGAAATACCGGTAGTGATGGCACCGTAAGCTTGGATATGGCAGAAGGTAACTTCAAATTTAGTGCTTATTATCAGGGGCAACGATACTGGTCAGAAGTGGCAAGTTTGCATCAAGACAGTTCCGCAACCATTAAAACAGGGCAAAAAGCGTTTTCTGTCAAAGTTGTAGATGCAACCGGAAATGGCATTAGCGGAGTGCTTGTTTATGCCTACACGGACAAAAGTGGGTGGGCAGGCGAATACGGTAACACCGGTAGCGATGGCACCGTAAGCTTGGATATGGCAGAAGGTAATTTCAAATTTAGGGCCATATATCAAGGGCATAATTATTGGTCAGACGTAATTAGCCTACATCAGGCAACTTCAGCAACCATCAAAACAGGGCAACAATCATTCTCAGTGCGTGTTGTAGATGCGGCAGGAAATGGAATTAGCGGCGTAAGAGTTTACAGCTATAACAGTGCTGGTGGTTGGGCAGGAAAATATGGAAACACTGATAGCGATGGTACGGTGACTCTGGATATGTCAGCAGGTGATTTCAAATTTAGAGCCTATTACCAAGGGCACACCTATTGGTCTGATACAATCTCTATCCCTGCTGTAAGTTCGACAACGATCCAAACCAACCAGCAAGCTTTCTCAGTGCGAGTTATTGACTCTTCTGGAGCAGGCCTGAACAGAGTGCTTGTCTATGCTTATACAAATAATGGAGCTTGGACAGGAAAATATGGATATACAGATGGAAACGGAAACCTAAACCTAGACCTTGCTAACGGAGAATTCAAATTCCGCGTTTATTATCAGGTACAAAATTTCTGGTCAGATGTCGTCTCTGTACCACAAACAACTTCAAAGACCATAAAAATCGATCAAGAAAACTTAACCATCACTGTCGTAAACCAAGACGGCAAGCCGATGAATAAGGAAGTTGTCTATGTTTATACGAGTAAGGGTCATTATGCTGGTGTCTATGCTAGAACAGGAGCAGATGGAACCGTCACGGTTTCTCTCTCCAATGGTGCATATCGAATTCGTTCCCGAAACTATTGGTCAAAAACGGTCACAGTTCTTGGTGCCAGCGAAGTCAAAGTGATTATGAAATAAAGGAAGATGCCGATGTCTGAAAAAAACAAATCACAAGAAAATTTCGACAACGTGCTCGAAGCGTTAAGAGAAAAAGCCCAAGATAATGTTGAAGAGACCTCAGCAAGTCAAAACAAGCTCGTAACGCCCAAAGAGATGAAAAGAAAAACGCCTCTTTGGGTCATGCGAGGGCTGATGGCATTCCTCACTCTAATCGTTGTCGCTGAGGGATTCATCCTCATCAAAAATCGAGAGCAAATAGAATTACTAAAATATGCTAATGGTCCGCCTATTGAAAGCTATGCTGAACCGGTGGATGACCCATTACCAACGCCCACAGAAATTGTTTTGATTCCTCCTGAGCCATCTCTTGAGCCTCCGCCAGATGAGCTTCTACTTGAGCCTCCCGAACCTGCACCGATCCCCTTGCCAGAGGGTGTTGATGAAATTCCTTTTCCTGAGGACGATTAAATGGCCGCACATATTCTGATCGTAGACGATAACGAACTCAACCTGAAACTTGCTACCGCTGTATTAGAAAAAGAGGGCTACCAAACATCTACCGCGTTAAACGGGAAAGAAGCGTTAGAGCGTGCGAATAAAAACCCACCCGATTTGGCAATTTTGGACGTGATGATGCCCGATATGGATGGATACGAGCTCTGCCAGCGAATGCGAGATACGCCAAAACTAGCAGCAATTCCTGTCATCATTTTAACGGCATTATCTAGCGTAGATGACAAACTCAAAGCCTTTGATGTGGGTGCAGACGATTTCCTCTCGAAGCCCTTTGTCCCTGCGGAATTACGCGCCCGTGTAAAAGTTTTATTGCGCCATCTTAATGCACGCGTTGAAATCGAAAAAGATAGCCCCACCTACAAAATAGCTGTCTTTTCTTTACGCGGTGGTATTGGTGTTTCAACTTTAGCAACCAATCTCGCTGTAGGATTAACTCAACTATGGGATGATGAAAGTGTTCTGATGGATCTTTCTCTGATCAGTGGACAAAGCGCATTGATGCTCGATTTATCGCTCCGCAATACTTGGGATGATATTGCAGAAATCCCTGTCGAAGAAATGGATACGGAGTTAGTCGATCAAATTATGCTCCGCCACGCCAGCGGGACGCGTGTTTTAGCCGCACCGCGTAATGCGATCACGGCTGATTTGATTACTGAGAAAAAAGTTAAGCGTGTTTTGAATCTGCTTGAAAATCGCTACCCATATCTTATCTTTGACCTTCCTCATAATTTTTCCCCAACCACATTAGCTGCCTTAGATGCAGCAGATAAAATATTGCTACTCCTTTCACCAGAAATGGCATCCGTTCGCTGTGCAGGGATGGCATTGAGCGTTTTTAAGGAATTGGAGTATCCCAAAGAAAAAGTTGATCTCGTCTTGAATTGGAATTTTCAGAGTCAGGGCTTACCGCGTGGTGAAATTGAAACAGCGCTTAAGAAGAAGTTGTCGATTGTAATCCCTTATGCAGCTGACCCAATTGTTTCTGCAATCACAATGGGAAAGCCGCCGATCTTAAGTGAGACCTGTCAACGACAATTAGAAATTACCCTGGCGTCAATTAGAAATGCCCATGAAA
>JABGOQ010000059.1 GCA_018645405.1 Anaerolineae bacterium
GTTTTTTAGAAAGAGAATAACATAGAACCGTATCTTTTAGAACTGAACAACCCTTTATATTGTGCAGCACAAAAGGAATGTCTATTTAGGAATCATTGCCCACTGTTTGCTAAACGTAATTGACATAATTATAGGAGTAGCGTTTATCCTTAGCCTTCCTAATTAAACACCGCCCAATCCAAATTGCACCGGACTTGGCTAAAGCGGCGCGAAAAATGATGGTTCGGAACAAATAATCTAGTTTTTAAAACTAGTGGAGTCTTGCCAACCCGCCAAGCCGGTGAATAATCCGTTGGCAAAAAACAAAAAAAACCGCCCTTGTTTGACAAGGGCGGTTTTGATTTATTTTTCAGCTTTTCTTCTTTCTAAAATCGTTCATCTGAGCCTACGTCCAAAACAGCCAGGCCGCTGATGACTTTGGGATAAAAGTCTGTCGACTTTTGGGGCATTTTCTCATCCAAGGCGGTGCAGGCTTCGATTTGCTCCATTCGGGTGGCGTTGACGATGAAAAGCAAGGCTGTTTCTTCGTTGGCAACGCGTTCGTAGCCGAGATCGGGTTCACGGAGATATTCGATACCTTCTTTTGCGTCAATTTTCTCTGCACTAATACCCAAAATATGCTCAAGCAAAAGTTTGTGCAGGATGCTTGCATCGAGGGTTTGCCAAATATCTGCTCGGCTGGGGGCAAGAGTCTCCATAACGGAAGTAGATTTCAATTCAAGTGCGTATTCGCCGCTTTGGGTGGCGATGCCGAAGCAACCCATCTGCCCAATAGCGGAATCCATTTTGGCTTCCAGTGCAGTGCGTCCATCCACTTTTTCAATCTCGAAATACTCGGCTGCTTTGGTGAGGACTACATCTGCGCTCATTTTGTCATAGTCAAAAATAAGACGATGGGTGGGCAAAATGGTCAGGCCGGGATTGCTCATGCTGACAAGAGCGACCATGAGGTAATTGAAGGCGGCATCGGCGGGGGCATCGGGAAATTTGGCACGCTGCTCCTCACGATAGGCAATGGCGGTTTCGTAGCGATGATGACCATCGGCAATGATGAGGCCTTTTTTCGGCGCCATTTCGGCCTGCACAGCGGCAATAACTTCTTCATCGGTCACGACCCACATTTTTTGACGGACATCTTTCTCGAAGAGTTCACGGACGTCTACATCGGGGTCGCGCTGAATGGCGGCATCAAGAATGGTATCAATTTTATTCTCTGCATCGGGGTACAGGATGAAAATATTGCCATAATAGGCTTCGGTGGCGCGGGTGAGATTGAGACGATCCATTTTAGGGCCATCATGTGTGCGCTCATGAGGAAGGACAATGCCTTCTTCAAAACGTGCCAGTTCGAGCGCGCTGATAATTGCTTTGCGCGTTACGCTCTTGCCGTTGAGCATAAAATCTTGGTGATAAACATATAGAGCAGGTTTTTCTTCTTTTTGGAGAACACCTTCTGCAAGCCATTTCTTCAGAAAGGCTTGCGCACGGGTGTAGACATTTTCTGTGTCGTTATCTGTTTCAAATTCTTTACCCTTGATCATGCGGGTTACGTTGAAATCGTTGAGGGCGTAGTATTTTTCTTGCAAGCCATGTCGAACACGGTCGTAGGGTTGGCTGATGACTGTTGCAATGTCGCCAACTTTTTCCGGGTTATAGCGAATGCCTTTGAAGGGTTTTAGATTTGCCATTTTTTACTCCAATTCACCACAGAGACCACAGAGAGCACAAAGTTTTAAAAATATTGCGAGTTAGAGACCTGACAGGTTTTGAAAACCTATCAGGTCTTTTCCATAAAAGCCTTTGTGTTTCTTTGTGTCCTTCGTGTTTAAAAATATTATCCTTTAAGCGCGTTGATGACGTTTTTGGCAACTTCTGTGCCAACTCGAGCTTTGGCTTCAACTGTACCTGCGCCGATATGGGGAGAGCCGATCACTTGATCGAGGGTATAGAGCTTATGCCCCATGCTGGGTTCTTCGGTATAGACATCAAGAGCTGCGCCAGCGACTTTGCCGCTTTTGATGGCATCAAAGAGTGCATCTTCGTCAATTGTGCCGCCACGTCCGCAGTTGATGATATTAACGCCATCTTTCATTTTCGCAAAGGCATTTGCATCAAGGATGTTATGTGTCTCTTTAGTGTAAGGGACGTGTAGAGAGATATAGTCTGCGCGAGCAAGGAGATCGTTGAGGGATTCGACCAACTCGATACCATCCGCTTCATCAACAAAGGGATCGTAAGCGATGGCTGTCATTCCTAGCGCGTTCGCTTTTTGACCTGTTGATTGCCCGATGCGCCCAATACCTACGAGCCCCAAAACTTTTCCGGCAATTTCTGTACCAGAAAAAGATTTCTTCGCCCATTCACCGTCCCCCATTGAAGTGGTCATCTGTGGGATGTTGCGCGCAAGGGCAAAAATATAACCAATTGCCAACTCTGCTACTGCGGCAGTAGATGCGCTGGGCGTATTGAGCACTTGAATGCCTTTTGTGCCAGCGTATTTCACGTCGATATTATCCAGGCCGACTCCGCCACGCACGATGGCTTTGAGCTTGGTTGCCGCATCAATGACCGGCTTGCGGACTTTGGTTCTGCTCCGCACGACCATCGCATCATATTCGGCGATTTCTTCTAATAATTCTTCGGGGGTGATATCTGGTTTGTTTACAACTTCGATACCGGCTTCAGAAATCATGTCTAGCGCGGCTTGTGCGGTTGCATCGCAAATGAGTACTTTCATGTTTTTGTCCTTTTCTTTTTCACCCAAAAAGCACAAAGTTCATAAAGAAAAACTTAAAATCTTCGTGCTCTTTGTGTGCTTTATGATGAATATCTTTTAGAGTCCCAAAATATCTTCAATTTGCCCAGTGAGCCATTTTAAATCTTCCATCTGCAAATCACCCATGTGGGCAATACGGAAGGCTTTCTCTTTCAGATTACCGTATCCATTCGAGAGCATTGCGCCGCGTTTGGCCAGTTCTTTATTCAGATCAGCAACGCTGATGCCACGCGTATTGCGGATATTGGTAATGGTCGGGGAAAGATATTTTTCATCTTCAACATAAAGTTCAAAATATTCTTCTGCCCAATCTTGCACATATTTTGCCATTTCAGCATGACGAGCAAAACGATTTTCAACACCTTCTTCAAGGATACGATCCATTTGCACGTTTAATGCATTGATTATGCTAAGCGCAGGCGTTGCGGGAGTTTGGCTTTTTACAGCTTTGCCTTCGAGAGCGACAAAGTCAAAATAGTAGCCTTTATTCTCTGTTTTTTGAGAGCGCTCAAAAGCAGCATCACTCACAGTTACAACACAAAGTCCGGGAGGAAGAGCAAAGGCTTTTTGCGTGCCAGCCAGAACGACATCTAAATCCCAGTCATCTACACAGATTTCTGCGCCAGACATAATGCTGACAGAATCCACAAGAACGAGTACATCGGGATATTTCTCTTTGACCAATGCTGCAATTTCTTTGATAGGGTTGGTGACGCCTGTTGAAGTTTCATTATGAGTGACACAAACAGAATCGAACCCGCCTTGCGCGAGTTTCTCATCCACCATTTCTGGGGTGATCCCTTCGCCCATTTCAACTTTAATGACTTCTGTTTCTTTCCCGTTGGCAGTTGCAATTTGTGCCCAGCGCTTTGAGAATGCACCGCAATCGGTCATCAGTGCCTTGGTTTGCACACAGTTACGAATCGCGCCTTCCATCATCCCCGTTGAGGAAGAAGTAGAAAGGTAAATGCGATTATCTGTATAGAGCATTTTTTTGAGCTTCTCCACCACTTCCCCGTGCATTTTCGCATATAGGGGATCGCGATGCCCGATCATGGGGACTGCCATCGCTTCGAGAACCTCGTCTACGACGTGAGTAGGGCCAGGAATAAAAAGTTTTTTGTACATCAAACACCTCCAAATAGGATTGAAAGAAAAAGATTATTCAGCGAAGTTGTCAGACAACTTCACGCGAGATTATACCTTAATTCACAATACAAAACTCCCCCCGAAAAGCGGTTTTCAAAGGGAGTTTTATCATTTTTCTTTTTTTATTTCACGCGTACAAATTTACGTTTACCAACCTGCAAAACGCCAGGGTTTGAAAATTCAACGCGTACATCGTGGAGCTTTTTGCCATCCAAGCGAATGGCATTTTGTTTTGCCATTCTATAAGCCTCTGACTTGCTAGCGACCAGCTTCGTAGCGACCAACACTTCCAAAAGTGTTTGCCCTGCTTCAAGTGTATATTCTGGCATATCGTCAGGAACGGCTTTCTTTTGGAAGAGGGCTACAAAAGCATCTTCGGCGGGTTGTGCCAAATCTTTGCCGTAGAAAATGCTCACGATCTCTCTTGCCAACTCCATCTTCACGTCGCGAGGATGTTTGGAACCGGAAGCAAGTCCACTTAAGAGCGCATCGATGTCCGTTGGGGCGTATCGCGTCACAAGACGGAAATAGGCTTCCATGGCAGAATCAGGAATGGACATCAATTTCCCGTACATATCTTCTGCCCCAGAGTTGATCGGGACGATATTGCCAGTAGATTTAGACATCCGCTGAACGCCATCGGTGCCGGGCAAGATGCCGCAAATGATGCCAACGAGAGGCTTTTGCCCCATTGCTTCTTGAAGTTTGCGCCCACCCATCATGATATTGAAGAGTTGGTCGGTGCCTCCAATTTGCACATCGGTTTCCATTGCAACAGCATCGTAGCCTTGCATGAGGGGATAAAAAGTTTCATGGAGAAAAATCGGCGTACCTGAGTCCATTCGCTTTGCAAAATTCTCACGCGCCAAAAATTGCTGAATGGTGAAATTTTGCCCCAAACGGATCAGATCAATAAGCGTGAGCTTTGAGAGCCATTCGCCGTTATAACGGACAATCGTTTTTTCTTTATCCAGCACACGAAAAGCCTGCTCTGCGTAGGTTTCTGAATTTTCTAAAATTTTCTCTTCAGACAAAATTGGGCGAGCTTTATTTTTATCAGAAGGGTCACCAACCAACGCGGTATAAGAGCCAATCAGGAAGGTTATTTCATGTCCTAAATCTTGAAATTGGCGCATTTTTCGCATCGAGATGGTATGCCCCAAATGCAAATCGGTGGAGGTGGGGTCGTAGCCACAATATACGCGCAAAGGCTTACCTGTTTTTTCAGAGGCTATCAATCGTTGGCGCAATTCTTTTTCCATCGATTCTTTCATCGTGGCATCGCCATATTCTGTGCCTTGCATCAGGATTTCAACTTGCTTGTCAATATTCATCGTTCACCTTCCTCACAAAAAAAATCGCATCACGCTTTACTTTTGCGCAATGCGGAGAATCACAAAACGCAAAAAATCAGGCGCGAGCGTAATAATAGCGTCCTTTTTCTTCTTTTTCCAAAACCAACTCTGTTTCTTTTAGGATTTCTTTCAGCACCGCCCCACCTTCAACAAAACCCAATCTTCCCTGAACTTCTCCCTGATATTGGATTTTACCCAGCGTACGAAACTCGAAATGAGACTTGCTACCGATTACCTGAACAGATTTGCCCCACCGAACCGGAATCACGTTAACCTTCTCGATCTCCTGCCAACTCAGCGCTACCTGACGGAGTCCGTTCTCAAAAGCGATTCCGTTAATATCCAAGCCCATCACGGTGCTGCGATCTATCCAGTTCCCCAGCGAAATGCTTACTGCGGCAAAAAGCAATAAGCCACCAAAAACCCAAATCCCTGCGGGGATTCTGCCGAATTGCCAATTCAAAACAGCCATAGCAAAAAGAAGAACAAGAGCTAAAAGCCAAGCTGTTGTCTCACTACGGCGAGAAGTTAATTCGGGGCGAAGTTCTTTGTTTAACATAGAGCGTATTATACAACAAAAGCCTCTGGAGCAGAGGCTTTTTATAAGATTTTTGGGTGGCGATCTGGCAGGCCTCCAAAGGATTTTTCCTAAAACTCTAAAACCATAAAATCTTCGGCGAGCTCAACGTTTCCGCTAAAGTGGCTACGCGCATCTTCAAGAAGGTTTTTTTGCCAAAATTCGCCTGTGGGGTAATGGATAAGATAAAGTTCTCTGGCTTCCGCTTTTGTTGCAACCTCGGCAGCTTGCTTCGAAGAAGAATGCCCCTTAAATGGGCCAGATGCCTCATGGATGAGAATATCCACTCCTTTAGCGAGTTGGACAACCTCTTCGCAGGGTTCTGTATCACAAGAGTAGGTGGCAACCTTGCCACTTTCCTTAAATTCGATTCGTGTGCCAAGAGTTGGAATCATATGGTCAACTTCAGAGCCGTAAATATCAAAATCGGAAGAACTCAAGACCGGGTTGATGCCCACAGAGGGAATCCTGTTAAAGGTCACGGGGAAAAATCCTGGCCATGTTGCCCAACCAAAAGCGTCCATTAAATTTTCCAACCGAGATAACGCATGATCTAATCCGTGGAGAGTTAAGGGTTTTTCTCGTCCGCGTAACCACATATCCATTAATAGAAGCGGTATGCCCGAAACATGATCGGGGTGAAAATGTGTCAGAATAAGATCAGTGATTTCATTGAAATCAACGCCAATATCTGTCAAGCGCAATATCGGGTTATGGGGGCTATCAATCAGAACGATGCGTTTTTTTCCAACAATCACCATATGCGCATTTTGATGGTCTTTATCTGCGATTGCGTTAGACGATCCTAAGATAATAATTTTATTCATTTCGCTCCAAGCCTATTGCATAACCTGCAATAATATTTGAGGGGTAATATATGTTTCAATTAGCGCGGCAATAAACAAAAGCGGAAGGACGATTCCTACACCTACCTTGAACCAATCTGCTAGCGCATGAATAAAAACCTCCCCCATCGTTTTGGATGGGTCGGGCGTTACCAAAACTGCGCCAAAATAAAGCATAGCCGCACCCGCAAAAATGATCGCGGGGATTTCAAAGATGCCGTGAGGCAAAATTCCAGCAAGAAATAAATCTAAGGCTGGCAACCCAAAGGAATCAAGGACAGCAAATAAAGCGCCCAAAACGCCAATATTAACTAGAAACGCCAATTCGCCCAAGATGCCAAAGGAAAGAAGCCCGAAAAAGAGCATAACCAACACAGCTTGTATATTGTGCAAAAATATAAAGCTGAAAGAAATCTCTGTCTCATCAGAGGGTAGACCAGCGGCAATTTGGAATTCACCCATAGCGTCGTCAATTTCGTCCTGTGTAAACTCATTAAACTCTGCCGGGATTATTGCGGATGTATAGCGATATGAGGCGATACTGCCAAAAACAGTAACTAGCACGAGAAGAAGAAGAGGCGTTTTCAGTTTACGTAAACTCGCACCAATTTGAATTTGATACCATTTAAGAAGCGAGCGTGCTTCCCCAAAGAATGCACCACTAAAAATCTTCCATATCCACTTGAGATTAAAGGAATCAACTTCTCTACCCAAAAGAAATTCACGCTGAAAATGAGCAATACCAACTCTGATCAACAAAGCTGCCATAATCAGCACAGCGGCTATCGCCAGCCAAAGGTGTTGGTCATTGCCCCAGAAAACCAGAACACTTTCACCTTGAATTAAAATAGCAACGGGCATAACAATAAAGGATGCCAAAAGATTTGCCGCTCGCACCGAAGTAGATTGCGTAGAGATAACAATTGCGCCACTGACCATCAAAAATGCGTGCGCAGCAGCAAGCATGAGCAATTGCACCATTAGACCTATAGGCGGCAAAGTCAGGTCTTGTTTGCTGACCATGAAAAGATAAAATCCAATTGACGCATAGCTTGCCAATAAAGGGAAAAAGATACCAACAAGAAATTTACCCAGATAAAGCTGCCAATCAAGAAAAGGCGTCCCTAAGAGAGGCTCTATCGTACCGCGTTCTTTTTCCCCAACAAACGATTCAAGTGCAACCACAAGGGAAACGGTCACGGGGAAGAAGCCAATAATCAAAATAGAGAAAGGCACCAAACGATCTAAAATCAATTCTCCGCCATATTGATTGGCAAAAGCAGCTGCTTCTGCTGCCGTTAAATTCATCAGAGGAGGAAAAATAAACGTAAGAACGATTAACGGGAAAAGAATCCGCCAATCACGAAATTGATCTTTTAGTTCTCGTTGCGCAAGTAACCATACAGGGGCTAATTTCTCTCTCATTGAATTGCCTCCCCATTGGCTTCAGACATTGCTTTGAGATAGACTTGCTCAAGGCTGCGAGGCGTTTCTTGTAAGGTCAGAACGGGGGCCTGTTGCGCAGAAAACTCTTTCAAGAGCAGAGGGTTGATTACTTCAGGGTTTTCTGAACGAAAACGAATTTGCTTCTCTGTTCTTTCTACTACTTCTACCCCTATGGGTAAATTAAATTTTCTAAAATCATAGGGGGAGGAAAAGATAACTTCATATTCTGTGGAGCCAAGAACTTCTTGTTTCAACGTTTCCAAACTTCCTTGGAGAAGAATTTTTCCACGGTAAATGATAGCGATCTCGTCTGCAAGCGCTTCGGCTTCAGCCAGATTATGAGTACAAATCACAATTGCCCGTTGCGATGAGCGTAAGCTGGCAATTTCGTCACGAACAAGTCGTGCGCTCTCAGGGTCCATTGCAGATGTAGGTTCATCCAAAAGTAATGCGGGCGGTTCGTGGATGAGAGTACGTGCCAATGCCAGTTTTTGTTTCATTCCCTTTGAATATTCGCCAATTCTGCGATGAGCGGCATCGGCTAAACCAAAATATTCGAGGAGGTGATTGCTTCGTTTTTTACGCGCATCCACATCGAGATGGTAAACCTTTCCAAAGAAATCGAGGTACTCCACCGCTGTCATTCGCAGATATAAACCATGTTGTTCAGTCAGCACGCCCACAGACGCGCGTACCTGATTCGGTTCTTTTACAACATCATACCCAGCAACACGCGCCCAACCTCGCGTGGGTTGCAGAAGTCCCGTCAACATCCGAATAGTGGTTGTTTTGCCTGCGCCATTTTGCCCAAGTAAGGCTAATATTTGGCCGGGTTTTACGTCTAATTTAACATCATCCACAGCCCAAAAATCGCTAAATGCCTTGCTTAGATTTTCTGTTTGAATCATTTTTTTACCTAATTATAGAAAAACCGCTAGCGCCTAATCAGGATAGCGGTGGTGTTTAGTATGGTCAATAAGACAAGAGTCCTCTAAGCATAATGCTAAGAGGTG
This sequence comes from Anaerolineae bacterium, assembly GCA_018645405.1. Taxonomy (GTDB): domain Bacteria; phylum Chloroflexota; class Anaerolineae; order Anaerolineales; family Villigracilaceae; genus Desulfolinea. The sequence continues at coordinate 9,162 of JABGOQ010000059.1, forward strand.
AAAGGAAAGCTATATCTTACGATGCCGAAATAACAAAGCGGCTGCCGAAAGCAAAGCTACCACTGCCATCGCCGTTTGGTTGGCGTTGACGCCACCCAGCATCGAAGCATCGAGGCGCAGAAAATCGAGCAGAAAACGCCCCAGCGGATAGATCACCATATATAGCAAGAGCAAATCACCTGCCTTTACGCGATCAGAAAAGCGACGCCCCACCCAAAGCAGAATTGCCATATTGCCCAAGTTCCAAAGCGACTCGTAGAAGAAGAGTGGGTGATAGTATGCCTGCTCCTGAAATCCGCTTAGGCGATGATTAGAATCGATAAAAATCTTCCAGAGAAGAGAGGTTGGTGCTCCATAAAGTTCCTGATTGACATAATTCCCCCAACGCCCAATTGCTTGCCCTAAAGCAAGGCCTGGAGCCGCAATATCTGCCCACTCAAGAAAAGAAAGCTTTCTTTTACGCGTGAAAAAGTATAGCGCAATTAATCCCCCAATTACCGCACCAGGAATACCAAGACCGCCGTTACGGATATTGATCAGATCCCAAGGGTGGCTTAGATAGTATTCAGTAGTAAATCCTTCTGCAATAGTAGAGGGTGAGGGGGTAAAAACATGCCAAAGACGCGCACCGACTATTCCAGCTATAAGCAACCAAAGCATTAAATCCCAAATAATCTCTGGATCATGCCCGCGTCTTTTAGCTTCTTTTTGAGCTAAGAAAGCACCTGCTGCTGCACCCAGCATAAGTATGATGCCGTAAAATCTGACAAAAAATGTGCCTATATAAAAACCGTCAATCATTATCTTTCCTTACTAAAAATGCTTATGCGCTTGCCGACGAACATACCAAATTCGCTGCAGGGCTGTAAAGTTTGCCAAAATCGCGATAATCCACATTGCAATCAAAGGGAAGTTAAAAACCAATCCCGGGGCCAAAACAAGATAACGCTCCACACGCGTTAACGCGCCGATTTTAGCATCAAAATCCAGAGCCTCTGCCCGCGCCCTTGTATAAGAAACCAAAATCGATCCTGAAGCAGCTGCGAAAACCAGCATAGAAGCTAAGGTATCACCTTGTTCCAAAAAATAGTAAAGCAAACCAGCGTAAATAACCAGTTCAGAATAGCGATCTGTTACCGAATCTACAAAACCGCCAAAGTCAGTAGGTTCGCCGCGTAAGCGTGCCATAGTTCCATCCAGTGCATCCACAGGCCACATTACCAAGACGATTAAACCACCCCAAAGCATATTTCCTTTGGCCAGAAAAAAACCAGCAACGATGCTCCCAACCAACCCCAGCATGGTGATCGTATTCGGTGTCAAGCCAAGCCGATTGAGAAAAGCACCAATTGGGTCAAGCACCCATTTAAAGAGAATGCGCAAACGATCTGTTAGCGAAACTCTTTCAGTTTTCACAGTATTTTTCACTAAGAAACTCCATTAAATTAAGATTGCCCTATCATACTACAGATGCGCTTTAGATTTCACCCTCTTCATCCGGTGAAATCAACACATCACGCTCACGCCCACCGCCCAGCGCAGGGCCGACAACACCCATCTCCTCGAGCGCATCCAGCAAACGTGCGGCGCGAGGGTACCCGATCCGCAGGCGACGTTGCAAGAGCGATGCAGAAGCTCGCTGCGAGTTCTGAATCACATCAATCGCCTGTTCGAGCAAAGTTTCGTCTTCATCCATATCAGACTCATTCAGCATTTGCTCCCAAGGTGCGCGCTCTTGTATATCTGGGATTTCCTTCTGCCAATAAGAAATAATTTTTTCGATCTCTTCATCCGTAATCATTACCCCTTGTACACGGGATGGGGAGCCCGCCTCCGGACTCAAGAATAACATGTCTCCATTTCCGAGCAGATTCTCGGCTCCAACGCTATCCAGAACAACTCGTGAATCGACGCCAGATGTGACCGCAAACGCGATCCTGGCTGGGAAGTTGGCCTTAATCAGCCCTGTCACCACATCGGTACTCGGGCGTTGCGTCGCCATCACCAAATGAATGCCCGTCGCACGTGCCATTTGCGCCAAACGAATCAAATTATGCTCTGTCTGTTCAGGCGCATGCATCATTAGATCAGCCATTTCATCAATCAAGACGACGATGCGCGGCATTGCAATCCCGTTTTTGCGCCTTAAGATTTTGCGGTTATAAGAGATAATATCACGCGAATTTTCTTTTTCAAGGAGTTTATACCGTCTTTCCATTTCAACCACCACCCAACGCAAAACACCCTGGATACGGTCTATATTCGTTTCTACTTTGCCGTAAAGATGTGGCAGCCCATTGAAACGAATTAATTCAACCATCTTCGCATCAATCATCACTAAGCGTAAATCTTCTGGTGAATTATTGACCGCCAAAGAGGATGCAATCGAGGTGATACAAACTGACTTTCCAGAGCCTGTTGAGCCAGCGATTAAAAGATGAGGCATTTTAGCCAAATCGGCAACAACAGGCTGTCCTGAAACATCTCTGCCTAATGCAATTGCCAAAGGAGAGCGGGCTTTATGAAAAATCTCCGACTCCAAGATTGAACGCAAGCGGACAACCTCAACTCGCGCATTGGGAACCTCGATTCCAACAAAGGGGCGTCCTGGTACAGGAGCTTCGATGCGTAAACGTTGAGCTGAGAGCGCGAGAGATAAATCGCGTTGTAAAGAGGCAATTTGAGCAACGCGCACTTTCATCAACTGTTCTTCTTCGCTATTGGCGCTTTTGTCAATAAAGCCAGGCTGGACGGCAAATTGTGTAATTGCGGGACCTACTCGAAACCCAACAACTTTCGCAGGGATTCCGAATTCATCAAGCGTTTTTTCAATTAGCCCTGCTGTTTGGTTAATGGTGCGCTCGTCTAAACGGGATTTGCGCTCACTTCTCAACAATGTTAATGGTGGAAGACGCTCATCTCGTGGGCGCGGTTTAGCAGGAAGTTCATCTTCTTTTTTAGGCATCGAGAGAGATTTCCGAAACCCGGGCGGGAGTTTTGCCCGTGGTTTTTTATTCGTCTTTTTCTCTTCCTTTTCCTCTACATCAAAAACTTCTTCAACTTCTTCTCTCTCATCACCTGCTACACGCAAAAGCCAGACTTCAAGATGATGCCAAAAATTAAATCCTGTCATTGATGCAAAAATTGTTCCAAAAAGAAAAAGAAGAAAACTTCCGATAGGGCTGATCATCCTGCTTAAAATTTGATCCAACCCCCACCCAAGACGACCGCCGCCGTAGCCGATATTCACATTCTCAAGAGAACGCCCTCCTATAACGGTCAGCAAACCCAATGCCAAGAACGCTGCGGATTCCAAGGCGAAGATACGCCCCCAAGGAAGAGGATCCTCGGAGCGGCGCAGCATTAATAATCCAACCATCCCAATCGAGGCAACAACAAGATAGCTGCCCCAACCAAACCAATCTTTAAGAAATGCGATCCAAAGAAGGATGAGCGTTCCTTGGGTGAGGCCAAGTAAGGCGAGGAGCGAAATCAGAGCAAAGGCAAGGAAAAAAACACCACCAATATCGCTGGCAAAGCGTCCAAAATGCAAGTTTATTTTGGCAAGACGGTCAAGCCAATCTTCTGATGATGCGCTTTTTTTAGCCATTTTCTTCCTCAAGCATAAGACTGAGACTCATGCGCTGTTTTTTTGCATCGAGTTGCAAAATACGTAATTTTATTTCATCTCCTTTTTGGAGGCCTTCTCTACCCAATGGAATTTCTGAGCTATGGATCAAGCCTTCAATTCCTTCTTCCAAACGAGCAAAGGCTCCAAAAGAAACAATTGCTGTAATTTCTGCAAAGACACTTTGTCCAGGTTGATATTTATCCTGAATTTTTTCCCACGGGTTATCGAAAAGTTGTTTTAAGCTGAGGGCCACTCGATTTCGTTCCAGAGAAATATCCAAGACCTGCACCCGAATCTTCTCCTTTAATTGGACAATTTCACTTGGATGCCCAACACGACCCCAGGAGAGTTCTGATTTATGAACAAGCCCCTCTACGCCACCGATATCAACAAAAACGCCGAAATCAGTAATATTGCTTACTTCACCTTCTATAACCGCACCACTTCTTAGCGTAGAAAAAACTTCCTGTCGTTTGCCTGCGCCTGCTTGCGCCGCTCGCTCTGAAAAAATAAGCCGATCTTCTTCTGGCGCACATTCAATTAATTTCAGATTTAAAGTTTCACCGCAATAAGAAGCTAGCGCTTCATCTCTATTCGCGGAATCATTACTACCGCTATCGCTTAACTTAAGTAGGTGAGAGTACGGGACAAACCCACTCAGATCATCGTCTTCAACTAAAACACCGCCTCGATTATGCCCGATCACCTGGAGAGAGATAAGGGCATCCGATTTGTAGAGTTTCTGTGCTTTTTCCCAATTGGTGGGAAAGCTGTCTTTTTTTTGCCCAATAGGCAATATTTCTTCAGGTTTAGAAGCCTGGCCTTTTTCATCAGCCAAAACTGATGCCCACCAATTATCGTCGATTTGCACGAAGTCTTTTGTTTTCATATTTATTATCACCGTTAAAGTGTGTAAAACGAAAAAACCGTTTTACAGAACACGAATCAATTCTCTTCCCTTGCTTCAGTTTCCATTTCCAAAACAATTCTCGCAACTGCCTCTACCGCGACGCGTTGCTTTCGATATAAATCTGCTTCTGACACAGCGAGACGCGCAGCGACTTCGCGTACTTTATGCCCTTCAATAAATTTCATCTCAAGGATATTATAGAGTATCCATTCTGCTGTAAATAATCGCTTGCCCTCAGGGCGAATAGTATCAACGCCTTTACGTAAAATTGCTCTCAGCGCATTGACCGCATTCCCATCGTGATCGGCTCTTGTCTGTTGGACAACATCCAAATCCATCAGAGGGCTATCGCTTAGCTTGGGTCCGCCCCAATAATGGCTGAGAGCATCTTTTACCCAACTTTCCAGGTCTGCTTCAGGGTCTGCCAAAATGCTCACCTTACTATCATAGCGTCCGGCAGCACGCCAACGTTGCAAAACTTCGGCTTGTGGCTGCAAGTCCTGAAGAGATTGAAAAACTGTCTGTTGTAATTGGCGATCTTCTAAAGCAAGAGCAGCACGATCTGCTAAAAGCCAAAGAGCGTCTCTCTGGTCATCATCAATTTCTTGAAAAGATTGATGCGCAACACCAAGAATGCCTAATAAAGGCGGGACCTCATCACGATCCATCTCCCGTTTACGCTTTCGGAGAGGCAATATCCAGAAATCGCCCCAGGTAAACTCTTCTTCCAATTGATCTTCTACAATCTCTGGTACACGTAAAACCTCGGGGAAATCATCTCTATCAAGCATATTTTTGCTTCCCGCCATAGAAATCATCGCTAAATCTTCTCCGTCCAATGCGGCAATAAATGCAGATGGGGACTGCAAATGATCACGCACAGCAGCCAAAACTGCTTCAAGAAATTGTTGCAAATCACTGCGCGTTAACAAGCGTTCTTCGATATTTTGCAGCAAAAGCAATTCATCGCGATCCCTTCCAAAAAAGAGATTTCGTTCCCAGAAAGGAGAGAGAATGGTAATTGTGTGCTCAATCATCAAAACGCTAAGAATCATTACCAAAGGCACAAATGCCGAATAGGGGTTTCCATCATAAAGTTCGCCGCCACGACGAACAATCGTCATCAAACCTAAAGTGATCGACGCTGTAACGGGGCCCCGCAAAATCCATTTAAAAAGACGGCTCTTTACCAAGCGATCGGGCCACGAAACCCCAAAAAAGGCAACGGCATAAGCCATCACAACAACCAACCCCCCCACAAGGAGATTGATTACCAAAACAGAAGACCAGAAGGCAAAAAGATGCCGAGAGGCAAAAGAAGAGCCGTACATCAGATAAGGGTAAGAGCCCAAAGCTGGAGCCGTCGCACCCGCCATCAAATATAACATGCGGCGTCGCCCTGAACGGGTGAGCATCTGCCTAAAAGCGCGGATAAAATTAACCCACGCCCAGATCATCACAGCGAGATAATATAGAGAGAATACTTCAGTCCAGAAAGTGCGTTCCAGATGAGGAGCAGGTTGACCCTGTGCAACGAAATCGCCCAGCAAAAATCCAAACCCCAATAGCAGTAGAAATACCCCTGAAAGAAAATAAACAACGCGAATCGCAATTCGTCTGCGCCCACGTGAAGGTCGCCCTGCCGTTACCAATAAGGCATCAGAAAGATGCAGATAAGCGGCAGGAAGGAAGACAATCCCGAACCATTGAATTTGGAGCAGCAATTCTAAACCCCAATCAGGCACGGTTTCATTTTGCATTGCCTCTGCTGTAAAAACAACAACAACGCAAAGCAAAATAACCGCAAAAGAACGCGCTACACGATTACGTAAATTAAAAGTTAAAGCATAAAGGAATAACGAGAAAGCTGTAATTGCAACGCCAGCCGTCAGGATCTCGTTTGTTACGCGTATCCCCGCCAATAAATTACTCATCCAACCATTAAGCATATAGTGACTCCGCAGTATCACGAATAGCCACGAACCTTTCAAATATCACGAATTTAATTCACACGTTAAAATTGCTTCAGGAGTTTCCCGAAAAAGAGAGCTACATCCTGTGTTGCATAATAATGGTCATTATAGCCGCTAAACGCGAAACCCATTTTTTTTGCCAAACTAATTGCAGGATGATTTTTGGACGATGTCTCAATAAAGAGTTGACGATTTTTCCGCTCAATTGACCATTTCTCTACAAATTGGATCAACAGGGTCGCGACTCCTTTTTGGCGTGCTTCCGTTGAAATAACAAGGTCGAAAACCCAAACGGATTCCGCTGTAGCCTGCTCCAAAAAACGGATATAGCCTATCGGCGTCCCATCGCTAACTGCGACAAAGGTGCGCGCGTCTTTTTTCCACGTATCTGCCAAGGAGAAATGATCGCGCGGATATTCTGTCCGAACAGAGCGCGGCAAACGTACATCCCGCAAAGTGACGTTAATTTCGCCCGCATCTTTCTTTAAATCCAATTGCCAGACATAATCGCTATCGCAAGAATGATCCATCCCGACCAATCGAACTAGATCAGTAGACAAGGCGGCGCGGATTTTGAAATTATTGCTTTTTTCTATGCTCATTCTATTTGACCAATCACACGGATCTGAACAACGCATGGAGGCAGAGCCTCACCCAGATTATCTGTTAGCACCAAGCGGAGGAGATAATCACCGGGAGTTAATTCAGCTGTATCAAACCTCCCTAAAATATCATCACGAATCACATCTCGACCAGCGTAGATGGTAGACCAATTTTCTTCTCCTACGGGAGATACTTCAAATTTATAAAAACCAAATTTCGGAATATCAACAGTGCCAACGAGATCAACAATCCCCTGTAACTCTTGTCCAGGAACAGGCGATTCTACGATCAACTCGCCGGGAATACATCCATCGCTGAAATTTTCAGCCTGCGTTGTGGGGCGTGCGGCGATCGTTGCCGCCATCTCTGCTGAGATGGTACCTGTGGGCGTGACCAAAAGATCAACTGTTGGGGTAGCGATAAATGCTGAAGGTGGCATCGAAGGAACAATAAACGAGGCGATGATAATCTCTCCTAAAACGAGAGCAACTAAAAACACGTTCGCTGCGAGGGCACGCGCAAAACGTTTTTGTGAGATTTGCCGTTCTAATCCATAAATCGCTCCACGCCACGCAGTCCAAGTCCGCCAAAGCCAACGGGCGAAGAAGATGCCGCTAATGATCAGGACAAAGTAAATTAGTCCTTCATAAATTGAAAGGAATTTGTAAATGGCGAGCATGGATTTCCCGATTGTTTAGAGTGAGCGCAAAACGCCGCGAATAATGGTCTCCATTTTAGGGACGATTTGCTTCCCCGCTTCGAGGACATCTTCATGGCTGGCGACGAAGGAAAGTTCTGTATGCGCTTTATTACTGATACCCGAAAGCCCCAAAACGCGCGTGCCGCCGTGTCGAGCAACGGAGACTTCGGTGACAGTAGACATACCAACTGTGTCTGCCCCGATCATTTTGAGAAAACGTAATTCAGCGGGGGTTTCAAAAGAGGGTCCGCTCAAGCCCATATAAACGCCTTCGTGAATAGGAACACCCTCTTCTTTGGCTATTTTACGAGCGAGGTCGAGCAACTCGGGGTCGTAGGCTTGGGTCATATCCGGGAAGCGGGGGCCAAAATCATCAAGATTGGGGCCATGTAGAGGGCTGTTGCCAATCAAACCCGGGAAGTTGATATGATCGGTAATGAGCATCACATCGCCGGGCTGATGTTCGTCTGCGATGCCACCGGCAGCGTTGGTAACGATCATGATCTCTACGCCCATTCGCTGCATAACGCGTACAGGTAAAGTCACCTGCGACATGGTATAGCCTTCATAAAAATGGATGCGCCCCTGCATCACAAAAACATCTTGCCCTTGAAGCTGCCCTATGATGAGCTTGCCTGCGTGTCCTTTTACTGTAGAGACGGGCCAATGTGGTAAATCACCAAAAGGAATCGAAATAGCATTTTCAACACTCTCTGCAAAATGACTCAGGCCTGAGCCTAAGACCATGCCTATGCGCGGCTTTACTTCTGTTTTGGAAAGAATTGCTGCTACAACTTCGTCGATTTCTTTAATGGTCAGATTCTTCTGCATGATTGCCTCTTTTTTCTATGATTTATGCTCATTTTGAACAGGCAAATTATATCAGAGATATGCACTAAAAGCGTTATACATAGCGTGCAACACTGCTTAAAAGGATTGCTATCTTTCATATTTTTATTGATCTCTTACCAGAAAACATCTTTCTTAGAACTCCAAATTCTCAGAAAGATATTTTCTGATTGACAACCGCACTATTTCCCGTTATAAGGATGGTTATGAATTTCAAAAAACTGCTAATGGGATTATGGATTCTCGCTTTGCTAAGCGCATGCAATCTTAATACCACATCCTTGCTTGGACCAACCGCGACCCCGAGCCTGAGCCCCACTCCCAGCATTACCCCATCCCCTACGCCTACCATTACTCCATCGCCGATCCCGACGATAGTTCCGCTTGCTCGTGTTCAGATTGGGGATGATGCACTTAACAACGGAGATTATACGCTCGCCCGCGCTGAGTTTCAGGGTGCGGTGAATAGTTCTTCAGATGACGATCTTCGCGCTGCTGCACTTTGGGGGCTGGTACGTGTTAGCTATGAAGATGAACATGACCACGAAGCGATCGCATTTGCGCAGCAATTGGCAAATGAATATCCAAATTCTCCCTTCCTTGCTTATGCTCATTTTATTGCGGGGCAAGCAAATACCAATATCAATCGGCATAAATCCGCAGCAAACTCTTATGCCGCCTATCTCGAATTGCGACCGGGATTGCTTGAGCATTATGTTGAGGAGTTGCGCGGCGATGCCTTCGTCGCAAATAATGATTACGCCAACGCACTTATCACCTACCAAGCCGCTCTCACGGCACCAAGCTTAAATAACGGAATCAACTTAGAGGTCAAGATTGCCACGAGCAAAGCGGCAATCGGTGATTTTGCAGGTGCAATCACAGATTATGAATCCATATCCCAGCGTAGCAATAATGATTTCATCCGCGCAAAAATGGATTATCTTGCTGGATACGCTCATCTAATGCTCGGCGAAAGAGAAGAGGGCTATGCCCGTTATCTGCACGCCGTTGAAAACTACCCACTCGCCTACGATTCTTATGTCTCTCTTCGCGAGCTGGTCGCGGCGAGCATCCCTGTGGATGATTTCAATCGCGGGCTAGCAGACTACGCAGCCAAACAATATGACGTAGCTTTACTCGCTTTTGATCGGCATATTGCTGATAACCCTGAAAGTGATGGATCAGCGCAATATTACCGTGCCAAAACACTCTACGCGTTGGGGCGTTATGACGAGGAAGTTATTGCGTGGAGCGATTTTATTGAGAATTATCCAAATCACCGCTATTGGTCAGAGGCTTGGGGCGAAAAATCTTATACGCAGTGGTCTGATCTCAATCAACTCGAAACTGGTAAAGAAACGCTGCTTGCTTTTGTGCACGCCTATCCAGGGCACACTGATGCGCCAGATTTTTTGATGGATGCCGCCCGCTTGATGGAGCGTAACGATAAGGCCGAGGAAGCGATCGATCTCTGGCTGCGCCTCTCAAAAGAATACCCGGGCAATACTCTCGCGCCCGAAGCTTTATTTTTGGCAGGCGTTACATCTTATCGCCTTGGTGACTATGCGCAAGCGTTGATCATCTTTCAGCGGGCATTACTGCTCAACGCCACCGGAGAAAACCAAGCCCGTGCTTATCTCTGGATTGGTAAAGCACAGCAAAAATATGGAAATGTGGATGCGGCACGGGATGCGTGGCAACAGGCACAATCTGCTGACCCAACAGGATATTATAGTGAGCGTGCCCGTGACCTTTTAACAGGTGCCGAGCCATTCTCCCTTCCCAATATCTATAACCCCGAAACAGATTCTGCCACAGAACGTGCTGAGGCGGCTTCTTGGCTTCGGATCACCTTCAATCTCCCTGCCGAAACTGATCTCGGTGATTTAGGCACACTTCAAGAAGATTTGCGTCTCCAACGTGGACGTGAGTTTTGGGAGCTGGGTCTTTTCAACGAAGCTCGTCTCGAATTTGAAAGCCTCCGTGCTGACGTCAGTGAGAGCGCAGCAGACAGTTTTCGTCTTGCTAATTATATGCTCGACCTAGGCTTATATCGCCCAGCTATTTTTGCTGCACGCCAGGTTTTAGATCTCGCAGGGATGGAAACCCATGCAAAATCTCTCCATGCGCCGATCTATTTCAGTCATATCCGCTACGGGGCTTATTATAGTGATCTCGTCATCCCCGCCGCAGAAGAACATAATTTTCACCCCATCTTCATCTACAGCCTAATGAGACAGGAAAGCCTCTTTGAGGGTTTCATCCACTCATCAGCTGGTGCACGTGGGCTGATGCAAATTATCCCCGCAACAGGCGCGAATATCGCTACATCAAATAGTTGGTTAATAGAATATACAGCTGAAGACCTATACCGCCCGATGGTCAGCGTCAAATTCGGGACATGGTATCTAGACTCTAATCGCGAATTACTTGATGACGATCTCTACGCCACCCTTGCAGCATATAATGGCGGCCCGGGCAATGCCATTGAGTGGCAAGCCCTCGGCAGTGGCGATCCTGATTTACTCTTGGAGAGCGTGCGCTTTGCTGAAACAAGAAGTTATATCAAAGCGATATATGAAACTTATAATATTTATAAATCCATTTACGGAGATGTGCAGTAGTTAAATCCCCAATCCTTGTGAGCATATTAAGCGAAAACGACCTGACTTTTTGAAGTCAGGTCGTTTTCGCTTAAGTGTATTTAAATTATTTCTATAAAAAAATTAACTCAGGTGCGCTCGAATTTGCTTAGTCACCGAAATCGCATCCAAACTTAGTACAGATATGAGTTTGTCGCGCCCCACTTCTCCAGCCACAACCGATACATCTGATTCTGAAATGTTTAAGACACCAGCCAGCAATTTGATCAAAGCCTGATTATCCTGTCCATTTTTAGGCGCAGCAGTTACGTGAACTTTTATTGTCCCGTCCCCCATAATTCCTGCCACAGCATTACGACTTGCTTTTGATGTCAGGCGCACTGTCAATGCTGCTCCGGCTTTTCCATCATGTAATTTATATTTACGAGAAGACATAATTCACCTCAAACAAGTGTGTATAAGAAATTAGTCAGTGCCCAAGATAACGCTCTAATCAAAAAGTATAAAACCAGGGGGCTAAGATCAAACATCCCAATCAGCGGCACAACTTGTCTGATCGGCATCAACATCGGTTCAACAACCCGGTCAATCGTCTGCCGCACCTGATGATAAGGGGGCAGGAAATATGATAACACAACCGAGGCAATCACCAACAAAATAAGAAGTTGAGCCGCAATATTGATCAAATTAATTAAACCTAAAATCATAAATTCTCCAATTTTTTAGATGGGACGCTGCCCGACAACCGCCTGCCCGACCCGAACAAATGTGGCACCCTCTTCAATGGCGACGTGGAAATCGACACTCGTCCCCATTGAAAGTTGCTCCCATTTAACCTGCGGATAGAGGTCTGAAAGATAATCCCGCAACCGCCGCAACTGACAGAAGTATGGACGAGTTAATTCCGCATCTTTGAAAAAAGGCGGCATCGTCATCAACCCGCATATTTCAAGATTTTCCAAAGAAAGTAGTGTTTCGACATCAGGGAGCAAATTCTCCCACTGAGATTCATCTGAGGCATCCCAGCCAAATTTGCTCTCTTCTCCACCAACGTTGAATTGCAACAAAACAGGAAGTTTACGATCAGATTCTGCAGCAAAACGATCCAGGCGACGAGCAAGTTTTAGGCTGTCAAGCGAGTGTAAAAGAACAAAGTTCTCAGCCACCAAGCGCGCCTTACGGCTCTGCACATGACCGATCATATGCCATTCTACCGTATTTTTTTCATCGAGAGATTGCATTTTACTTACAGCTTCTTCTGGATAGTTTTCCCCTAAAATTGTCACCTCTGCTTCAATAACTGATTCGACCACAGAGAGGGGTTGTTTCTTTGTGACAACAACTACTTTAACGGATTCAGGGTCACGCCCAGCAAGCTGAGCGACATCTGAAACTTTTCTTTGGATTTTCTGGTAATTCTCACGAATTGATGTGGTGAGAGATTTGTCTGTCATAATTATGTCTTTCTGTAGAGTTTAATGAAAATATATCGTTAGATGACTATCTGAAAATGCTGTAACACAGAGCGTTGCCGCTAGGTAGACACTATTTTACCCCTTTAGCGCAATCAATGCACCAAAACGCCCTGTTTTGCCTTTTTCGACGCGATGAGAAAACCAATCATCCAGATGACAGGCCGTACAAATATTTGCCGATTCTATCTGAGTAACGCCCGCACGCTCCAATTGGATTCGGTTTGCTGCCCACATATCGAAATGCCTACGCTCGCCCACTTTTTGGAGAAGGGATTCGGCATCTTCACCAAAGGCTGCCCGAACCTGTTGAATGACATTATCGCCAACTTCATAATGATCAGGGCCGATGGAGGGGCCAATCGCTACCTGGATATTTTCTGGCTTCGAATCATAATGCTCTTGCATGGCATTGATTGCTGCGGTCGCGACTCCGCGCACAGTTCCCATCCAGCCAGCGTGTGCGATACCGACAATGCCCTGACTCGAATCGACAAATAAGAGGGGCGTACAATCGGCAAAACGCATGAAAAGGGTTACGTTGGGATTGTCTGTGAAGATCAAATCACCTTTGTCTTCGTGTACATTTGGCTGACGAGGTTTACTGGCGAAAACTGCTCGGGTACCGTGAACCTGCCAAAGGTCAAAAACGGATTCGGGATCACGTCCCAGAGCGGTAAATGTCCGGATGCGATTCTCACGTACATTGGCGAGTTCATCCCCAATCCCCCCTCCAAGATTGAGAGAAGTCCATGGCGCGGGGCTAACTCCACCCTGACGTGTAAAAACTGCATGGGTAATCGAATTTGGGAAATTCTGAAATTGAAAATAACGGATAGTATCTTCTTGAAAAAAGGGCATAAATTAATCCATCGCTTTGATAACGGCAATTTTCTTGATGTAAATCTGTCTTGTTTCGCGCATGCTTTCTTCGACATAGGGGAATCCAAACCATGCCGTTGCAAAGCCAAAAAGGAAACCTGTCAGGACACGCATAAATGGAATACTTTCTCGATAGGGCAAAAGATTGGAGAGACCCGAGATTTCAAATTGGCTGATGATTTGAGAAAATCCATCCAGACCAATTGGGCCGATCCCGATCAATAACCATAGTGTCCAATGCAGGGGCGGGATGCGATGCCCTGTGACCCAAAAGAGCAGCGCGAAAAGGAGCATTGCGCCGTAAATCGCTATATCTCTTTCGCAAAGAGCCATTTTGTATCCCACAATTTCATCACCGATATAGTTTCTGGCCTCCCAGCGAGTTGGGCTACTTGCATCATGAATATGCGTGATGCCGGTGGCTGTCTCAAAATCAAGGAGGTCTGTGCCTTCACCCGCTATTCCTGATTCAGTAAGGGGATAGTAAGGTTGTTCACCAAAGAGGAAAAAAGAACGGAAGCCAAATTGATGACAGAGGGGGCTATACATCTTGTAGATGATTTTCGCAGGGGCAGTTGCGCCAGCATTCATGAGTACGGGCGCGAGGATAGGAAGCCCAACATAAAAGAAGATAATAAGCGTAAAAACAAGCATATAACGGCGTGAAAACCAATGGGAGAATTTATCTGCACCCGAGAAGGTTTGCCCGCGTTGGGCACGTTTGCGGTAGAGATCATCGCCTGTTCTTTTGAGTTGATCCTGGCGGTCGGCAGCTGCTCCGATAGTCATGGCAAGGTCTTGTTTTTTGATGGGTGCTTTGAGAAGATAGGGACCTACTTCGATGACTGGAATGGTCTCGCTATACTCAGTATAAAGAGCGGGGTCGCTTTCTATATCGATTTCGATGAGCCGATGAGGATATTTCTCTTGCAAAGATTCAAGGTCTACTTTGATCTCATCACAAAGATGACAATCTTCTCGAGTATATAGCGTGACATTTACCATTATTCAATTCCTATAAGATGCAAATTATATTCAAATTCTTTGGTTGATAGTTCTCCAAGCCAGATACCTTGGATTGTCCCGTTTTTTTCAATGAAAATACTGGTCGGTTAGCCAGTGATATTGTAGAGATCACCAATTTTAGTATCTGCATCAGGCAAGATGGGGAAGATTAGATTCTCTTCATCTTAACGAGATCAAGCCAAAATCAAGAGCGGGACGCCCGAGAACTAACGGAGATTCAAATCTGGGCACTCTTCCATTCGTCTGTATAAAAAAAATCAAAACCAGCACAGCGACTGTACAAGTCACTGTGCCGATGCTGATCAATATCCAAATCGAGAAAAAGGGTTTTTCTTTTGTCAAAAGGAGATATTTATAATCCGAAATCTACAAAAGTGCCGTAACGAGCAAGCAATTCAAAAGTGCCGGAGAAAAGCATAATGCCAACAATAACAAGAATAACGCCCATTGCGATTTCAACGTAGTGCATCGCTTTGCCATATTTACGCAAAGTTGCGCCAACCCAGCCAATACCCAGAGCGGCAATCAAAAATGGAATCGCCAATCCTGCTGAATAGGCTGTCAACATAATTGCGCCTTGAGAAACTGAGCCGCCGTTGATGGCAACTGTGAGAATTGCTCCCAAAACAGGGCCAACGCAAGGCGACCAACCTGCGGAAAAGAAAACGCCAAGCATAGCAGAAGAAAGATAGCCTAATTTTGGGTCGGGCAAGGTCTGTACACGGGTATCATATTCAAGAAAGGGAATGCGGTAAACGCCGATCATATGTAAGCCAAAGATGACAACCACGATCCCGCCGATTTTCGCCAACCAAGTGCGGATATCGTAAAGCAATCCGCCAAAGGCAGATGCTGCTACACCCAAAAGGATAAAAACTACGCTAAACCCCAATACAAAAGCAAGCCCATGTGTAAAGGTGACAAAACGATTATTTTCTCCGCCCTCACCACCAGCTGTGCGTCCACTTAAATAACCGACATAGGCAGGAACAAGTGAGAAAACACAAGGGGAGAGAAAAGAAGCCAAGCCGGCAAGAAAGGCCAAGCCTAAAGTGATATTTGATAAATCCATTGATATACCTCGTTCTAATTATAAAAGTTTTGAAGTTTATTTAGTTACACAACATTTTGTTTCAGAAGGTGGTTGAGTAGCTCTGAGTGCTTTTTCAGAGCGTATCGAAACCACAAATTTGAACTTTTCCATCTACTGTTGGTTCCGATACGGCGAAAAGCATCGCCTACTCAACCAACAGATATTCTTTTTAACAAACTACCTGTGTTTTGAAGTTTATTTCGCTAAAAAGTACGCTTAACGACCTTGACCTTTGTTCCATGATCAGGCCAAGCTAAACTCACTTCATCAGTATCTAAAGAAAGATAGGGCGTTGTCCAACGGAAAAGCCATTTTGCATCTTCTGCACAAACATTTACGCAGCCATGAGAGCGGCGCGTACCAAAGTCGTTATGCCAAAAAGCAGCATGAATTGCGATCCCGTCTCCGTTCATAAAAATTGGCCACCCAACAGCTGGCGTATCGTAACCTGACCTGCCTTCTGTTGAAGAAGCACCCATTGGAATGGAGAATAATTTTCGATGCGGGTTATAGCCTCCAGGAGGCGTAAAGTAACTTTCACTCTCATACCCTGTAGAAATACGACAGAAAAATATCTCTCTCTCGCCTTCAAAACACGAAAGGGTCTGATAGGTCGTATTAACCAGAATATGTTTTTCTACAGGGTCTACATCAGGATGAATAGGTGCAATATCTTCAGGGGTTAGCGGATAAATTCCCGCAGCGTCTACCCAAAAAATATCGCCATAGCCATACTTTTCATTAAATCTATACATCACTTTCCCTGCATCTGTCGTCATGATCTGATCAACCCACAAAACCTGACCATAATACAAACGGGGTGTAAAATTATTGGCAACACTGTCTTTATACCACCCAGCTCGCGCGGGCGGATTTGCGATCCACAAATCTACATAAGGGACAGTCACCTCTGCCCAAAAACCTGCTCTTCCTTCAAGCATAGCCGTAAGTGGGATATTCGGAAAGTTATGCACGGGCTGCAAATCGGGCGCGTAGATATAGCCTTCAGGCGTTTCAACCCACCGTTTACTGGTCGATTTTGCACCGCCAACCACTTCGCGCAGCCAAATAATAAGCTCATCCTCTCCTATATCACGAACCACAGGCGCATTGGGATATGGCTCCGTCCTGATTCTCGTTGCATAATAATTAGGGAATACGGATACTCGCCCCAGTTTTTCGCCTTCGGGGAATTGAAAACTACCAGAGGGATTTAAACCCTCTAAGCGGCGGAACGCCATTGCCCCCAGGCTTGCTCCCGTTAATTTAAGAAAGTCTCGTCGAGAAAAATTTTTCATTTAATTTACCTTCAAGATCTACCATTAAAAGAGTGTCGCAAGGATACCATAATCTGATGAGTAAAGCGTGAGAAGCAAAAGTCTATAAATAGAAAATAGGACAAGCCCTAATCCCAATACTCTGCGTTGGGATGATTTACTTGAATGCAACGCAGATCATTGCATTTAGAATTTCTCATCCAAAAACGCATCTAATGCTCGTCTGCAATCTTTACCGACTTTATGCCCAACCTTTGCTTGGCATAAATTAACATCTGCGCCTGATTTTTGTAATAACTCAACAGAAGAAAGTCCGCGCTCAATGGGAATCAACTCATCCTGCGTGCCGTGTGCCCAGAAGACACGAATTTTATTGAGCAACTTAGGGTGTAAAATCTCATCCACACCGGGCGGGACAAAACCAGAGAGCACAGCAACTTTATCCACACGAGCGGGGTGGAGAGCCGCAAGAGTGATAGCCAAGGCCGCTCCCTGGCTAAAGCCGACCACGTCAAAAGTAGACGATGCTATTTTAACGGAAGCAGACCATTTATCCACGAGCGAGACGAGGGAATCGGCGGCAAGATGCAGCTCTTCGAGCGTAGGCGATCCCCATGTCCCGGGCTTGATTTCTCGCCACGAATATCCGCCCCTCTCTGCCAGAGCAGGATAGGGCGCACGTGGGGAGAGAATCGCATAATCTGAAAAATTCTTTGTAAATGTCCACATAGAGTTCTCATCACCTGTCCAGCCGTGTAAGAGGAGCAAAATGCGGGAGGGCCGAGCTTCGGTGAGATGAGAACGAAAAGTCCAGCCAAATTTCTCTTTAGTCTCGGTTTGCACGTTTTACGATCCAATTTAACAAAATCATAAATACAGCGATAACAACGACGGGGGCAACACCTGCAAGAAGACAGAGCAAGCCCATCATCGCGGCACCTTTGCCGTAGATGAGATAAATCAGCCCATCACCAACGATAAAAAGGAGCAAAAATGCGCCCACACCAAGTTGGATGCTGGTATCTTGAGCATACTTACGTAAGTCACGACTCATGAGGCTTTCCTTCTAAATAAGGTATTGAAAAATCCATTGAAACGAATCATCACCCGCGCCAGCTCAGGGAGTACAGCTTCAGTGGCTTCTTCGCCTAAACGAACGACATCTTCTACAACGATTTTATCAAGAAGACCTATTTTATCTACAGCCGGACGGATGAGAAGATCGGGTGGCTCTTTTTCCAGACGAAGTTCTGTGATCGCTCTGTTACTGATATCAACGGAGTGTAAAAAGACATCCATCGCCTGCGATACGCTTAGACGTGTAATCAGCTTCGCAATGGAATTGGGGATAATCGAGGAGAGCGAAGCAGGCAAATAATAAGAAGATGCAGAGGAAAGCGGCGCAGTGAGCGCAACAGCAACCACTGGCAACTCTGGAGCTAACTCACGCGCCAACGAAACAGGAACGGGATTGAGAAGACCACCATCCACAAGATAATGATCGTCTTTTGCGTGAGGCGGGAAAACGCCCGGAATGGCAATTGTTGCCAAAATCGCGTTTTTGAGCGTGCCAGTGTTTAGAGTAACTTCAGAGTTAAAGTTCAAATCAGAAGCCGTTAATGCACAGGGAATGCGCGTTTCAGCAAAAGTTTTTCCATCGAGGATTTTATCAAGCCAATTATCAACTTTTCCTAAACCCAATAAAGCTGGCTTATTATACAAGCCTAATTGATAGAGTTTATTTTGATCAACTGCGCTGAATTTTTCCTCGATTTCATCGGGCGAATAGCCTGCTGCATAGAGTGCAGCAACCAAGCCGCCAATACTCGTCCCGGCAACTGCGGCAATGTGATAGCCTTCTTTTTCTAAAGCACGCAAAACGCCAATATGCGCACTACCTCTTGCTCCACCGCCACCCAAGGCGACTGCAATTTCTTTCATCTAAAAGTCATCCTTTTCAGAAAATATTTCAGTAAAAGAGATTATAACCGCAGGGAGGCATACATCAAAGGCATACCGTGTTATACCCTGACACCTTTTTTATTCTCAGAAATAAAATGGACAAAATCTCCTCCCATGTTACAATCTCAGCGTGAATATAAAAATCGTATCTACTAATCGCAAAGCAAAATTTGAGTATTTTCTTCTCGATCAATTTGAAGCAGGCATCTCCCTAAAAGGATCTGAAATCAAATCGATTCGAGCTGGGCAAATTAGCATTAAAGAGGCATATATTCGTGTTGATGAACATGAAGCTTGGCTAATGGAAGCACATGTTGCGCCCTACGCAGAGGCGAATCGCTATAACCATGAACCGCGTCGCCCACGTCAGCTTTTGTTGCATAAACGAGAAATTCGCAAGCTGAGAGATTCTATTCGCAAAAAAGGGCTTACCATTATCCCGACCAAAGTTTATCTCAAAGGTGGACGAGCCAAGGTTGAAATCGCGCTTGCACGCGGCAAAAAACTCCACGATAAAAGACATGCGATCAAGGAAAAAGAAAGCGAGCGCGACATGAAAAGACAAATGCAAAATAGGGAATACTAAATGAGTGCATCCACAATTGGGGGCATTAACCTGCTCTCAGAGCATGAAAAGAAAGAAATCTACCGACGCATCATCCCTGGCGAATTGCTTGAACGCTTCAAGCTCAATCCTTATCTCGCTGATATTCAGGGCAGATCGCTACTCAATCTCAAATGCAAGCCTGGCAGCACCAGTGTTGAAATGTCGCTTTTCCATGAACACGGCTTTCGCGATCCCGTTTTCTATGGTCATTTAACCGACACGATGAACGGGCAAATTCATATATTGCTTTATATTTTGAATGATCCCGCTTCGCCTCGCTTTGACGTGGACATTATGCCCAATGGACAGGCGACCCAATTTGGGACATCCCAGCGCAATATCGAAGCGGAGCAAAACGCTCTCCAATCTGGCTTGACTCCGGGGCAAATCCGCAGTGGACTCGGCATCTTATCTACTGCGACGACTGCCTTTGAAAATTTTGTTGAAACCCTTGGGCATGATATGTACTTCGCCGAGCCACTCTATTACCATAACGCGATCATTTTCGAGCGTTATGGATTCGCATATCAGTCTGGCAAAAAGTTGATGAAACGGATTCAAGCCGAATTCACGGGCGATGGCGCATGTGTCAAAAAACTGGACGGCAGCTCCGCCTTCCGTCAACCCGAGGCGCAGAAGAGTATCCGTCTCCGCTCCTGGGCTATTCACGATGGGATTTTAGGAGAGCCTTTCACCAACGTAACGATGTATAAACGAGTTGGCAAATCGGCCAACATTAACACCAGCGAGGGGACACACTGGTAAAAAACTCCCCGCCCTTTTGAAGGAACGGGGAGTTTTTTCACACAATAAGTTTAAATCCATCACCAACCCAAATTATTAGTCAGTTCCAGGAGGCATCCAATGCCAATAAATTTCGATTTTTTCTACAGCGAATTTCTATTCAGAATGCTTTTAGCATCACTATTGGGTAGCATAATTGGTTTAGAGAGAGATATTCATGGGCGAGCAGCGGGGCTACGGACTCATTTGTTGGTCAGCTTGGGAGCAGCGGTCTTTACAATCCTATCCGAGACCATTTCCAATAGTGCTAGTACGTCTGGTTTTCCTTCTGACCCAGGTCGAATCGCAGCACAGATCGTTTCTGGTATCGGCTTCTTGGGAGCTGGTGTGATTATTAAGGAAGGTGTTAATGTTCGCGGTTTGACAACATCTGCTTGTTTATGGACTGCCGCTGCAATTGGCATGGCAGCGGGTGGCGGTTTTTATAATATTGCTATATATACAACTGGAATTGCCTTACTTGGTCTTGTCATTCTTAAATTCAGCGAGCTTTTTTATGCCAAAAATTCTTATAGAGTCTTGAGTATCCAAACACCAATTGAAGTGAATGCATCCGAAATAATCGAGACTATTAAGAGTAAGCGATTGAAGGTTTTGACTTGTGATATTAAAAAGAACTATAAAACAAGCACTTCGTTAATAAGATTGTCAATTCGACTTCATTATCGCGGTACTCCAGACAAGCTCGCACACAGCGTTATTAATTCTCTCGAAACCTCTTCCATAAAATTGGATGAGGTTAAATGGGAACACGCGTAGAGATTCTTTAACACTCAAATAACGAGGAAGAACAAAGATGAATTTGTTAGTCGTTTTCTTGCGTTTCTTCTTCTCTGCGAGAAAGGCTTTTATAAAGCTCTTCCACATCTTCACTACGAATAAAGGCGGTCAGTTGATCGCCTGTCTGCAGCTCTGTTTCTCCATGCGGGATGAGCATATTCCCCTCCCGTCGAATGGAGATCAAAATGCACTCGTGGGGCAATGCGCTGGCGATCTCGCCAACGGTTTTTCCAGTTGCAGGCGAATTCTCTTTCAGTACTAACTCGACAAACTCTGTCCCGTCAATATTACGTATTTTCATGCGCTGGGCGCGATGCTGAATCTCAGCGCGTTTGGTGCGCGCGAGTTGATATGACTCGACAATATCTCGCCGCTGTACAAGCCCCAGAAGATGCCTGGAATCATCTCTGGAGATGACAGGCAAACGACCAAAACCACGTCGGCTCATTTTATTGAGCGCGTCACCAATACTTTCATCAGGGTAAATCATAGAGAGCTTTTCGTAAGGCGTGCCGATTTCTCCTACAGTTGTTATTGATAAAGCCTTCCCATTATGAATCGCATATTCCAAATCACTAATCGTGACCATACCCCATAATTTTCCTTGACCATCCAAGATGGCAATTCCATGATGACGCGTCTTGTTGAAAACACGCGAAAGCCCTTTAAGATTCACATCTTTGGTGATGGTGTGGATATCCCTCGTCATCACCTCGTTGACCAAAACACCCTGCAAAACATCTACATCTCTACCGTGCTGTATACGCACACCACGACGAGTGAGTTTCAGTGAATAGATCGATTCGCCTTTGAGCAATTTTTGGGCAAATAAAGTTGCGATGACTACTGTAAACATGAGGGGCAACATGATCTTATAGTCGCCCGTCAGCTCGAAAAGAATCAAGACAGCTGTAAGTGGAGCGTGTGCGGTGGCAGCAAAGAGTGCTGCCATACCCACTAACGCGTAAGCACCGGGTGGAGCTGCAACGCCGGGGAAAAGCATGTTAACCACCAACTCAAATGCTGTCCCAAACATTGCTCCCATAAATAGAGCTGGAGCAAAAACGCCGCCTGAACCACCTGAGCCTAAAGTTAGACTCGTGACAATCATTTTTAAAACGAGAAGGATGAGAACAGCTCCCAGCGCCAATTGATTCGCTAATGCACTTTCAATAATTTCATAACCAACATTATAGACTTGGGGCATTCGATCCCAAGTGATACCAGTTAGCGCAGGATAGGATAACGCGACAACACCGAGCAATACTCCACCGATAGCAGGCTGCACCCATTCAGGTACGCTTTTCCAGTTATCAAATACATCTTCGGACCAATATAAAAGATAAACAAATCCTGCGCCAACGATAGCGGCAGCAAGCCCTAAAACGGGATAAAAAGCAAACTCCCACAGGCTGTTGATACCATAATCAATGGGAATATGGAAAGCGGGAATATCTCCAAAGACAGCACGTCCGATCACGCTCGCGGTCACTGCGGAGACGACCACGCTGCTAAAATATTTGACGCTAAATTCCCCCAAGATAATTTCCAGAGCAAATACAACGCCGGCAATTGGAGCATTAAATGTCGCTGCGATACCGCCCGCCGCTCCACAGGCCACCAAGTTACGGATACGGTCATCTGAGAGACCAAGTTTTTGTCCAAGGGAAGAACCTAAAGCCGATCCAATTTGCACAATCGGTCCTTCACGCCCTACTGAACCGCCACTCCCAATTGAAATTGCGGAGGCGAGAGATTTCACCACAGCCACAATCGGGCGGATACGTCCACCGCGCAAGGCGACCGCTTCCATCACTTCCGGAACACCATGCCCTTTGGCTTCGCGTGCAAAAAAATAAACTAATGGGCCAACGATCAAGCCGCCAATTGCGGGGATGATGAGAACGTAGGCTTTTCCCCATCCTGCCGTGATTACAGGGAACCAATCGTAGCCGACCCATTCAACACCTTGGATCAAATAGCGAAAAGCGACTGCCCCAAGCCCCGTTCCCAAACCAACGATTAACGCGGTACCAATAAATAAAGCCTCGGATGACGAATCCCAATTGCCAAATATTTTAAAGGTAAAAATTTTCAATTTCACTATAGGTGAATCTCCTTTTTTGTTTCTGCGATATTAAACTGTGAGGCGGCTTGATGGGGATTGTCTGTAGAATTTGTATAGCCTGAACAGGCTCCGAATCAGTCGTCAAGAGAATTATACTCCTGTACATACAATAAAACAAAAAACTTTTCTTTAAAAAACCTGATGTTCTCTTACTAGACATCTTGCATAAGTCTATTTTTAATTTTTCTATAGCCACCGTCCTCGGCGGCATTTTTCAGGTAAGCCTGCGCCGAGGACAGCGCCGAGAACTCGGTAAAAGAAGACTCTTGCAAGAGGTCTACTGAATCTGCTTCAAAAAATGCGCTGCCAAGCTCAAGAAAATAAAGAATCCCATACTATCTGTTGCCGCCGTAACCAGCACAGAAGACGCTAACGCAGGGTCTATACCTATTTTTTCCAAGCCGAGAGGGACGAGAATCCCAACCATTGAACCGAGACTCAGATTAGCAACTAGAGCCAAACCTAAAACAAAGCTGAGATATATGTTCCCGCGCCAGAGATAAACACCCAACGCGACGACTGCTCCGACCGCGATTCCCAAAATTAATCCCATAAAAATTTGTCTAATAATAATGCGTCTCTGTGTCTTTGTGCTGACGCGTTCAGTTGCAAGCGTGCGGACTGCCATAGCAATATTTTGGCTGGCTGTATTCCCTCCCTGCCCCGCTACGACAGATTGAAATAACGCAAGAACGGCAGCCTGAGCGATAACCTGTTCATAATTGCTAATAACCCATGCACCAAAGAGGGCAGTAAGTGTGTTGAGATAAAGCCAAGGCAGGCGCCCTTTTAGCTGTTCTTTTATGGAACTATCAGGGTCAAGCTCACTATTGGAGATATTTGAGAGGCGATATACATCTTCTGTGGCTTCTTCTTCGAGGACGTCAACAATATCATCGTGGGTGATGACGCCCATAATAAGACCGTCCTCATCTACAACCGGAATTGCAGAAAGATCATAATGCGCCATCGTTCGCGCACATTCTTCCTGATCTGCGCCTGTATTGACGGAGATCACATCTCCATCCATCAGGTTTTCGATAAGGGTGTTATCTGACGCCAAAATCAATTGACGCAAATTGACCACCCCGCATAACTGCTTCTTCTCATCTGCAACAAATAGATAATAAATTTCTTCTGAATCAGGATCCCAATTCCGCAGAGCTTCGATCGCTTCTTGCGCAGTCATAAGCGGACGCAAAGCGAGAAACTCAGAGGTCATCAATCCACCTGCACTCTCATCGGGATGGATAAGAAGCGGGCGCACTTCATCGGCATCATCTAGACGAGCTAAAACTGCTTGAGTTTGCTGGTCTGTAAGATCGCCAAGCAAGTCGGCAGCTTTGTCTGGCTCCATTTCATCGACAATGCGAGCGATAGTTTCTACAGGTAAAGATGCGGCCAATTTTGCTGTTTCGGGGTTATCCAAATCTTCGAGAATATCTGCAGAATCAGACAGATCGAGTTTTGGTAAAAGCTCTACCTGCTCATCATCATCTAATTCGGCAAAAAGCATTGCCTGATCAGGACCGCGCAAAACTTCGATCAGATGAATTGCAGAATCGAATTCGTCGCGCTCTAACGCATCTTGAAGCTGCGCTAAAAGTTCTTCTGTGTTAAAAATCATGAGAACACCTCTCAATTTCCCCCGAGAGGCTTAAATAAAAAAATCTACTCCGAGAAAATCATTTATCTTGATATGGACGCTTCTCGCGTCCGCTGGGACTGGGAACAGTTTCGTCGTTCATTTTTTTCCTTTTGGCTGAATAATTCAATAAGATGATTCTAGCGATTAAGCTGCGTGAAGTCAAGTTGCTTTTTCTTTTATCTAAAATTGAAACTAATTTTTCTCTGTTAACAAAAAACTCCCCGCTCAATTTGAGCGGGGAGTTTGCTTTTACTTGAAAAACTTTCTTTACTCTATAGTCATCTCTGGTGCGGGAGCCTTCGAGCGTTTGATTGCCCAAACGAGTAATGCGAGCAAGGCAAAGACTGTCACCCACACGCCGATTGCGGTTCCACCGGTCGCACCGTTATATTGGACAACGATCGGGGCGATAAGCAAAGCAACGAGATTGGCGACTTTGATCATCGGGTTAAGGGCGGGCCCAGCGGTGTCTTTCATTGGGTCACCAACGGTGTCGCCAACAACAGAGGCTTTATGACGCTCAGAACCTTTACCGGTGTTATTCGCAGGGTCAGAAGGTTCATCTTCGACGAGCTTCTTGGCATTATCCCATGCGCCGCCAGCGTTATTCATAAATACAGCCAGCAATTGACCGGAGAGGATCAAGCCTACAAGGAAACCACCGAGGGCTTCAACCTGTAAGGAGAGGCCAACTACGATTGGGGTCACAACGCCGATGGTTGCCAGAGAGATCAATTCTTTCTGAGCAGCGGTTGTGGAGATGGAAACAGCCTGACGATAATCCGGCTCAACTGTGCCTTCGAGAACGCCCAGTTTGAACTGACGGCGAGCTTCGATCACGATCAACGCCGCAGCGCGGCTGACAGCCTGAATAGCAAAGGAGGAGAAGAGCCACGGCACTGCACCACCGATCAACAAACCAACAAAGACCTGCGGATTATCAACGCGGATACCAATGCTCTGGATTTGTTCAGCAAGCGGAACACCCAATGTCTCTTGCGCACGGCTTACGTCCACGAGGAAGGAGCCGAATAGGGAAACAGCCGCAATAACAGCAGAACCGATTGCAATACCTTTGGTAATCGCTTTGGTGGTATTACCTACAGCATCGAGGTCAGCCATAATTTGTTGAGCATTCTTGTTCTTTTCTTTTTCTGCGCCAGTCCAGGACATTTCACCGATACCGTTAGCGTTATCGGAAATAGGTCCAAAGGAGTCCATTGCCACGTTGTTGCCGGTCAAGGTCAACATACCAACACCTGTCATCGCAACACCGTAAAGGATGAAGTTGACTCTGTCTATGCCTTCAACGCCGGGAATAGAGCCAAAAATGACGATCGAAGCCATGATGGTCAGAGCCATCACCAGAATTGACCAAACCGAAGATTCATAGCCAACAGCTAAACCCTGCAAAATCAAAGTTGCAGAGCCGGTATCTGCGCTCTTCTTGATGTCTTGCACTGGCGTAGTGTGCGTGCCGGTGAAGTATTCGGTCATACGGTCAATGCCAATGGCAAGCAAAACGCCGACGAAAACAGCCGTCGGGGTACGCCACCAACCACCCCATTGATCAATGCCCGCATTATTCATATAGAAGAAGCCAGCGATATAGAAAAGAACAGATGAAATCGCAGCAGAGGTCAAGAAACCTGTGAAGATCGCTTTCATCGCATCGCCGCCCACTTCAGCATCGCTTTTTACTGCGTAAGTGCCGATGATGGAAGCTACAACACCGATACCACGCACCAACAAGGGGAAGATAATCCACTCAATGCGACCGGTGGTATGCCAGAGGGCTAAGGCTAAGATCAAACCAGAGACAATGGTTACTTCGTAGGATTCGAAGATGTCTGCTGCCATACCTGCGCAGTCACCGACGTTGTCGCCAACGAGATCTGCGATAACGGCGGGATTACGGGGGTCGTCCTCGGGTAAACCTGCTTCCACTTTACCGACAAGGTCTGCGCCGACATCCGCTGCTTTGGTAAAAATGCCGCCACCAACGCGCATGAAGAGGGCGAGGAGCGTGCCACCAAAACCGAAGCCAAGCAGAGCATCAGGAGCGGCAATGCCGAGGATAATGAAAATCACAGTTCCACCGAGCAAGCCGAGACCATCTGTGAGCATACCGGTAATCGTTCCAGCGCGGTAGGCAATCCGAAGTGCATCGCTAAAAGATGTACGAGCAGCGGAAGCAACCCGAACGTTCGCGTGTACCGCCATGCGCATCCCGACTTGTCCAACAATCAGGGAGAAAACCGCACCCATCACAAAAGCGAAGGCGCGTGCAAATCCAAGGATCAAAGTGATCTGTTCAGGATCCACACCCTCAAAGCGTTCGAGGGCTTCGGGCGTGGGTGGCACAATATAGACAGAGAAAAATAGCGCAACTGTCAAAACTGCGATAAACGGCAAAATTGACTTGAGCTGATTTTGCAAATAAGCATCAGCACCATCACGGATCCAACTCCAAACTTCTTGCATTCGCTCAGTACCCATATCTTCGCGCATAATTTGATTGCGCAAAAACCAAGCGTAAAACAAGCCGATGATCGCGACGCCAAAAACGCCCCAGATCATAATTGCTTCTAAGTCGGTAAGACCTTGCATTGCGTACATAGAAAGTATTCCTCCCGAGGAAAAGTGAGATTAAATGAAATTTAAACGTCTATACGTCTAAATTTTTGACAGGGGGATTTTACAGGGGGGGGGTGAATGTGTCAAGTTGCCAGTTGACAGTTGACCTGCGTATTAAGTAAAAAGTCACAGAAATGCTGACATACTTTATTCTTTTATTGACAACCCTAAACAAATTTGATAATATCAGTCCAAATTACAAATAGACAGGAGAAATTCCATGTTAAAAGAAGCAGAAGAACAATTAATTACGATTTCAACCGAAGCCGCTCAAGCAGTCCAAAATATTCTCACCGAAAAAGATATGGTCGGACATGCTTTGCGCATTTACGTCTCTGGAAGCAGTTGTAGCGGCGTCCAATTTGGAATGGCATTAGATAATAATATTAATGACACAGATACAACTATCGAGATGGAAGGTATCCAAATCGTCGTTGACCACCAATCACTTGATCATGCAAATGGAGCAAGTATTGAATTTGTGAACGACCCCGAGAAAGGGTCTGGATTTGTAATCACCAACCCTAATGCTACTCAAGGCGGGTGCGGATGTGGTAGTGACGCCAGCGCAGAAGCAGATTCTTGTGGAAGCGGCAATGGAGGCGGTGGTTGCGGCTGCTGAGACTAACTTAAAATAAAAAATCTGGGCTTTTAGTCCAGATTTTTTATTTTAAAAAACAATTTTTAGCGTCGCAAAACAGAAATTAACGCCCCCAAAAGGCCAATAAAACCTAAGCCAAAGATTAATAATCCCATCGGGACACGAGGCGTATCAGCTTGGGTTTCATCCACAAAAGTGGGAATCGCCAAAGGTGCGGGCGGCGTAAAGGTGGGCAAGCGTGTTGGGGTCTCAGGAGCAATAAAAGCAGCTACCAATGTTGGGTCGATGGTAGGCGTTGCTAAGGGAGTCGGTGTGGGGGGTGCTTCTACCACTGGCAGGAAATTCTGCGAAAGCAGAGAAACATTTGGCGCATAGATCCACCCGACGTTGCCGGGCGCGCCGGTATAAGCGATCATGATCCAGTCACCGCCAGGTGAACGACCTATTGCTGGGGCAGATTGCCCTTGTATTAAAATGCCAACGCGCGGATAGAAGTAGGAACTGGGACCAGAACGCACATTGACAAAATCCTGATCCTGGTTAACGGTAACAGTTGCCCCGGAGGGCGTCCCTGTCACGGTGGGCACAGAACCTGTCGGCTGCTGCGCTTGCACGCGATCAGGAACAGGTACGCTGAAGATTAATCCCAATATACCGACTGTCAATAAAATCCATACAGATATTTTGATCCAAAAACGAGCCATGAGTTTTAAAATTTCCTTGTGGAGTTTTTCGTAAATATAATAAATCCGATTATAATCTAAAACATGGAAAAACGAATTTTTCACGGAAACCTAAGCCCCGCTGATCTAGCCAATGCCTTAAGTGCTGCTTTCAATCGCAGCAACCTATTTACACAGTCGGCTGGGTCTGGTAAGAAGATGACAGTTCAAATATCATCGCGCCCCTTAGCGCGCTCTGGCGGACATACCGCGCTA
Source organism: Anaerolineae bacterium (assembly GCA_018645405.1). Taxonomy (GTDB): domain Bacteria; phylum Chloroflexota; class Anaerolineae; order Anaerolineales; family Villigracilaceae; genus Desulfolinea. The sequence goes on from JABGOQ010000059.1 coordinate 38,289, forward strand.
ACGATCACCATCCAAAAAGTAACCGAGGGTGTACTTGTTCAACTTGGCAAACAAGCGTGGATGGGAATTGCCGCCAGCTTGGGGCAAACCGCCTTCGCGGCGATGCGCAACCCTTTCAGCTTGCTACACCGCTTCGACGATATTGCCCAAGATATAGAGAATCTGCAACTCGACGACGACGTTTGGGATGTTATCACCAAAGCTGCCCACGCTGCTGGGGCATCTCACGAGCTTTCAGAAAAATTACAACGACTCACTTGTGAACACTGTAAAACGGCAAATCCTGTAGGTGAAGCAAGCTGTATCGCGTGCGGGGCACCCCTTGGAGATTCTCAGCCCAGAACTTGTTTGAACTGTGGCTATGTTGTTACAGGAGAAGAGAGTGTCTGTCCAAATTGCGATGAACGGCTCTAAGCTAAAAAATGAAAAAAGAAGCTCAATATGTCAAATTTCTTCCCGGCATAGATTCAACTAACTATGACCTTGGGGTTTATTACCTTTCACAAATAGCTCAAGAGTTATTAGAAGCATCCTATTATTCCAAGAAAAATAATTTGAGGTGGCTTCCAGAAGAAGATTATGGTTTTAATCCTGAAAATAGGGAAGCCTGTTTTATCAAGAGAGCAATCGACAGCTATATTGTAATTAATTTATCAAAATTAATTGATACAAGAAAGGATGCATGGTCAGTAAGACAATTACTGAAGGAGATAAAAAAAATACCAATGGCCCGATGAAGCACAAATTCGACGTAGCGAAACTGAATTCAGCGAGATTCTAAGAGAAATAAAAAAAGAGCGTCACGAGCGCGGTGCTCACGTTTCAAAGAAAAACAAGCCGAGCATACTACACAGACGGTTAGGTGATTACAGTTATCCCATAAAAAAAGCAATGGAATTGGTTGACTGTTTTGTAGATGGGGAAATACCTTATGTGTTAACTTATTCCAAACCAAAATTTGATTTACGCAAAATGGTAAATACCCAAAAAGAAAATTCCTTTTAGCAGCCACTGTTTATAGACTATATAAAATCTCCGCACAACCCATAAGCTCTTCTTTATAAGAGGCATTATCTTCAATACACCAAATAGCCGCTAAAACTGCTTGAGACATCCCCCAGCCAATCACTCTTTGGCGGTCAAACCCTAATCTCTCCACAATCTGATCCACGCGCCGCATCATCATAGCACGTGGATTTTCTTTTTTCAGTAAGTCGGGGATAGGGTTACGAAGAAAAGCCCCCACCTCATAACACTGTTCTCCCAAAACCCCTTTTGGATCAATTGCTAAATAAGATTGTCGTTCTGCTGAAAGCACATTTCCGTGGTGCAAGTCACCATGCAGTAAAACCGCATCATCACTGGAGGCCAATAACTCATCGAAAACTCTCTCTGCCTTATCAACCAGTTTTCTATCCAAAATCCCTGTCCCACCCACATAACGTTTCTTAAAACGAGAAAACCCCTTTCCCCAATCTTCCACTCTTGAGAAGTGGTAATCTCCGAGATAAGGGTGCCATAATTTAGGCATCAGGTCTAGAAAAATATTTGTAGCTTGCTCATCGTCAGTTTTCCAAAGGGAACCCCCTGGAATCACTCTTTCCAAGAGAAACACGCAATCTGCGCGATTATATTTATGCAAACGCACCATGCTGCGACCGTCAAAATGACGTAGCGCGGCAATCTCCACTCTTGCTTCATCATTCGGAAAAGCAATTTTAATAACCGCCGAAGTGCTATTTGTGCAACGAACAGGAGCGGCGTAGTTATAAGAAAGATTTTCAAAGGGCACCAAAATCTCTAGGCGCCAACGCTGAGCATATTTTCTCAAAAGCATCGGGAGCGCATTCAACCAGGATTGATATAACTCCGAATCAATCATCAGACAAAAACTTCACATCAAAAGCCAAAGAAAAAAGTTAAATCATTCACGTTTGTTCCTGTTGAGCCAGGTTTTAACAAATCATCGAGCGCATCAAAAAAATGATAAGCGTTATGCTCGCAAAGATATGCCTCCACATCTAACCCCAACTCTTGCGCTCTCACAAAACTTTCGCCGGTCAAAACCACACCTGCCGCATCGGTGGGGCCATCTTCGCCGTCTGTAGCAAGGGTGATAAGCATCACATCACGCAAGTCTGCCAGATCATTCACCGCCGCAAGAGCAAGCTCTTGATTACGCCCGCCGTACCCGGTCGCAGTGCCAAGAGTGACGGTTGTCTCACCGCCGAGGATATAACAGAAAGGGCGACTAATATTGCGTATTCCGTATTTCGTAAAATTATTTTGGGAAAGCATCATCCCTAATTCGCGTCCTACTTGAGCAGCTTCGCCTTGCAGGGAAGTGGTTAGTATATGCGCGTCAAAACCTTCACTGGTAGCTTGGGCTTGCGCGGCTCTTGCTGAGATAAGGTTACTGCCGATTACTGAAATATTCCCCTCTGAAAATGGTTCGTTACTTTCAAGATCATTTTTTTTTTGCAAAGCCTCCAAAATAGCGGATGGTGTTTGGGCAAGCAAATCATATTTTTTCAAGACAGCCAGCGCATCCGCGCAGGTAGTGGGATTAGGAACAGTGGGCCCAGAAGCAATTGCTTCGAGAGGAGAATCAACCACATCAGAGAGCAACAAGCTAATCGTCTGTGCAGGAAAAGCCACGCGTGCCAAACCGCCCCCTTTAACGCGATCAAGTGACCGTCGCAGGGTGTTGATTTCGTCAATACGTGCACCACATCCCAGCAAGAGAGATGTGAGCTTCTCCATATCTCTCAGAGAAACGCCATCTACAGGCGCGGTCATCAGAGCCGAACCTCCGCCTGAGATCAGAAAAATAACCAGATCATCACTTGTGGTTTTTGAAAGCAGATCAAGGATTTTTTCTCCCGCTTCAAGACTACGCTTATCGGGGAGAGGATGGGATGATTCGAGAAATATGAGTTTTTCTAAATACGCCGTCCCTCGACCAAGCTGCGCATCCCCCAAGTGCTGTTTACCTGTTTTTTTTAATACCACAATTCCTGCGCTGAGATAATGCCCCAACACTGCCGAGGTTGCATCTGCCATCGAGATAGCGGCCTTCCCTACAGAGATAAGATATATCGCCGAGAAGTTTCTCAACGGGTATTCCTGCCCATTAAACTGAAGCAAGTCTCCAGCACGGGCAAGTTGTCGTTGCACGGCATCTGCCGGATTCGCAGCTTCTAGCGCAGAAGATAAAATCCGCTTAATCGCGCTTGAGGATACGCATCCCTCAATGCTGGTTGTGGTAAAAAAGTTTTCCAATTTCATAACTCGGATGATAGCATATAATTTATCAAAGTTTAGACTTGCTTTAATAGAAGCGGGCTTCTATAATAAAGCAACAAAAAAAAGATTACGGGTGAAGTTTTATGAATCTCAATTTAGATCAACTGGAAAAACGTCTGCAAGCTCTCATCGAGGTGCATCTTCTCAATTATTTGCCGATAAAAAAAGAAGAAAGTCTGGTTGCACAACAGTTGGCAGCAGCAATGCAAAGTAATATCACCGAGGAAGCGGATAAAAAAATTGCCCCGCATATTTACACGCTTGCAGCGCGCCCAACCTTGATTGCAAAATGGCAAGACGCTCCGGATTTTAATGAGAAATTTAAGCGCGTGATAGATACGATCGCAACCGAAGAAAATTTGGATTTTGCTGCGCCGCTCGCCTTTTCACTTGCTCCTGACTCCACACTTGGTTTTGACGAGATAAAGATTCTTGCTTCCCAAAGCGTGGACGAGATTGCTGAAACCCAGGGTATGGCATCACAAGAAACAGATGATTCTGCCGAACAAATTCCCGAAAATGCTTTTTTGATCATTCATGGCACCAAGGTTTTTCCTCTTAAAGTAAACGTGGTCAATATCGGACGCCGCATGGAAAACGACCTGACAATTGATGATCCGCGTGTTTCACGCAATCATGCACAATTGCGGGCGGTGAATGGGCGTTTTGTCATTTTTGATCTCAACTCCACTGGTGGCACTTATGTGAACAGCCAACGCTCACATCAATCGGTGCTATACCCTGGTGATGTAATTTCTTTGGCGGGCGTTCCATTAATTTATGGGCAGGATAACCCTCCTCGCCGAGCTGATCTCACTCAAACCACTCCCTTCGGAACACCACTATCTTCAGGTGAGCGCCCAACCGCAATTCTTCGAGACACAGCCAATCTTAAAGATAAGAAAGAAGAATGAGCGGTCCTATCTTATTGGTTTTGCGCCTGAGCATGACTCTCAGCCTGTATTTCTTTATGGGTTGGGCGTTTTTGCTTTTATGGCGAAATTTCAAAATAGAGAGCGAACTATTAGCAATACGCAAGACTCCCCCACTAACTCTAACATTTAAAGACCCAAAGAATAAACAAAAAACAAAACATTTTAGAGAGCCTGAAATCTCGCTGGGACGTGACCCGCATAGCGAGGTATTTCTTGATAACGAGACAGTCTCTGCTCACCATGCCCGCTTGAGCTACCATCATGGACAATGGTGGCTGGAGGATTTAGACTCCACTAACGGCACAACGCTGAACGGCGAAGATGTAGAGACCCCCACAATTATCATTGGTAATGACGAAATCCACTGTGGTGATGCGGGTCTCACTGTGCGGCTTGGCCTAAGTGATTTATCACCAAACACACAGAAGATTTAAGCCATTAGATATTGCATAAAATGTTCTACACAATATGCTAAGGAAAATATAATGACTAAAAATATTTC
>JABGOQ010000108.1 GCA_018645405.1 Anaerolineae bacterium
TTCACTCTGCCAAACTGCCGCTTGCTTCGCCATAATTGGCGAAGGTATTGATGAAGTCTATATTTTATGTTTACTCAAAATGTAAATATTAACCGTTATTGTAAAGTTTTTATACTAAGATGCCCCCTGATATAAGTCACTCTAAGTACGTGATAAACGTCTTTTGCAATAAAAAGATTACAAAAAGGCGTATTTTAAGTGTTTCGTAATTTATTCTAAGTAGTTTTTTATGGATATGTCTGTAATAAACAGTTTTTCAGATTTTTCGATTTAGCACGATAAAATGCCAAAAACTTTGTGTGCTTTGTCTTTCTTCATATGTTGTGATTGGGCAATTTCGCTTAATTCTAGGAGCGTTAAATAAAAACATCCGAAGTAGTTTTTACTACTTCGGATGTTTTTTCTTTAGTTAGATGTTTGGCAGCTTAGTACTCGTCATTTACCGTGTTATAAACGTTGAACTTGCCGGTGGGGGTGATTAGATCAGGGATGCGCGCGAGTTCTTCCAAAGTCGCGTCATCGTAGACCACAATCTCACCGGTTTCGCCAGGTTTATCAGCACTGCCCCAGACACTGATCCAAACTTCGGTTCCTTGTTTGTTGTATTCCATATGGACAGCGCGTCCGTAGGTTGATATTTCCCAACATTTGGCAACTTCGGTGGGGTTGGATTTTGCAATCACACAAACGGTACGAGATAGCGTGGGGTCGGAGTTTAAAACCATATCTACCCATATCCACTGGCTGTTTGGATGCGTCTTAATGAACAAGCTACCGGCACTGGGCATTGGCGTGGTACGTACTACCTTCCAGGCAGATTCAGGATGCCCTTCTGGATCGGTGCCAATTGTGCTCACCAAAGGATCACCCAGGTGAGATGTGCTCCAGACGGGACCAAATTCAGGGTCGATCCAGTTTGAGCCACGTCCAGGATGCGGAATTGCAGGCGTTTCGACGAGAGCGGCTAATTTCCCTTCTTCCAGATCAACCACAGCTACTTTGTTGGCTTGGTTTGCAGCAACCATAAAGTAACGCTTGGATGAATCCAAGCCACCATCGTGCAGGAAGCGCTCGGCTTCGATCATCTTAATAGTCGGGTTGAGGATATCAACATAGTTCACCAGCCAAACTTGCCCAGTTTCTTTGATGTTGACGACCCACTCCGGTTTATGGTGAGAAGCCAAGATACTCGCTACGCGCGGTTCGGGGTGATATTCTTCTGTATCATAGGTATAGCTACGCGTGCTGACAATTTTGGATGGCTCAAGCGTTTGCCCATCCAAAATAGCAAAGTGCGGGGGCCAATAACAACCAACAATGGCGTATTTATCGGTGAAATCGCCTTCTTCACCTACGTATTTACTGACTTCTACAGAACGAGCATCGTAACAAATTTGTACTTCAGCAACTTTATCCGGTACTTCCATCCACAGGTCAACGAGGGCCAGTCTTCCATCACGTCCAATTACATAGGCGTAACGCCCAGTAGCAGACATGCGAGTGATGTGAACAGCATATCCGGTATCAACTGTGTTGACGACTTCATAGGTATCGCCATCAATAACAGCTACTTGCCCAGCATCTCTTAGCGTGACAACGAAGTAGTTTTCCCAATCACGGCTCGTTTGTGGTTCAGTTGGACGATCTTCCGGCTCAACGAATACTTTCCAGGTATCAAGCATTTGATCTAGCGATAGTTCTGGCGGAACAGGCGGTTCGTTTTGCAAGTACTTCGCCATGGTCTCAGTTTCTTCTGCGGTTAGTGCACCTTGCTTGCCCCAATCTGGCATACCGCGTGGTGTCCCGTTGAAGATGATCGAAGAAAGTGCTACGGTTCCCATTGGCTGGGTTATATCGGGGGTTAGTGCAGGTCCTGTGGCACCTTTGCGTAAAGTGCCATGACAGCCAGCGCAACGATCAAAGAATTCCTGTTTTGCCCATGAATATTCTTCATCTGTGAGTTCTGGGCCTGCATCTACGCTTATTGAAGCCTCTTCGGCTTCCACAGGAGCAACAAGAGCACCATCAGGCAAAGCTGCCAAATAACTTACAACTGCCTCCGACTCTTGTGCGCTAAGCGTTCCTGAGAAGGAAGGCATTAAGCCTTCGGCACATGGGCCTGAGGGGCAATCTGGGGCAACAAAAGCATTTGGGCTGTCAAGAGCTTCAGCCATATATTCATCGACTGTTGTTGCGCTTCCTGTGTATTCACCATTCTGGATGCGAGCATCAGCCTCTTTTCCTATTTCACTAAGATCAGGACCAAGAGTACCCACAGCATTTTCTACACCAGGGATAGTATGACAAGCTCCGCATCCACCTTTTTTAAAGGCTTGCGCTACTAATTCGTCATTATATAAGCCTGGTTCTTCATCGGATCCTTCACTTGCTTCCGCTTCTGGAACTCCTGCTACTTCTGGAGCATTCTCTTCGTAAGCACGAATGAAGTCTACAATTGCGTGAATATCTTCATCTGTTAACGCACCACCATAAGCCTGCCCCCAAGCTGGCATGGTCGTGTTCGGGCGTCCTGTCTGGATCGTAGCAAAAAGGACACCATCACTGGCTTCTTCAAGAAGAGCTTTATCGTTTAGTGCAGGACCAACAAGTCCTTCACCATTCTCTCCATGACAAGCCACACAATTTTCAACGTATAGAGCACTTCCATGCTCAAAGCTTTCTTCTGCATGATGCTCTGTCGCGTCAATCAAGCGAGTGCTTTCATCAAACATCAAGAAAGAAAAGCTGGCAAGGAGAACAAGGGTAATAACTAACCCAATGAGAATCTGTTTACTATAATTTTCGTTTTTTAACATTAGTTCTCCTTACGCGCTGGTCGTCTGGGAAGAGTCGAATGCTTTGCGCTCGAGTGCTTCCTCTGTATTTACAAGAACTTCACCATTTTCAATGATGACAGGGAAGTAGTCCATTGGACGTGGTGCAGGTCCACCTTGGACTTCACCCATTTTGTCAAATAAGGAGCCATGGCAAGGGCAATGGTATTGATCTTCTCCTTCTTCCCACGGGACACTGCATCCCAAGTGGGTGCAACGTTGCCATAAAGCGATAAAACTACCATCTTCAAGACGAGAGAGGAAGAAGCGACCCTCTTTGACAAGCGTAATACTCCCGGGAGCGAAGTCGTCTACCATGCCAGCTTTGACAATTCCACCAAAGCCTCCATCACTTACAGGTTGGATAAATCTGAATAATGCAGCCAGTGTTTGGCCAGCAAAGGCGGTGACAGAGGCTAACCAGGCAATTCCTAGAAATTGTCTGCGGTCGATTTTATTTCCGTTATTTTTAGTCATTTGCATTCTCCTCTTTCTCTGGTTTACAGACCATCAAAGGGATTGTATCCATTAGGCATTGCCCAAGGCAGGTATAGTTCAAATCCAGGACCGCGGAATAAGAAACCTGTGAGTGTTAGGACAACTGCGGTGAAGAAGAGAACGGTGAACAAAACAAGCATCATCTCTCTCGCATTTGAGCCGTCTTTAGACTTCCACAAGAAAATAGCGGGCAAGATCACCAAAAGAGCCATCACAGTTCCTGGGATAACGGATTGCGTGACGAGGTTTGGCAATACATCACGGAATAATTCTCGAGGTGGAAAGGCGTTGTCCAGGAGGACAAAACCCGACATCACAATTGTTGTGTATAGCGCAGTCCAACCGACGATGCGCTTGCCGCGCTTTGATGTAAACCAGACACCTGCTCCCTCACGACTGTAATCAATATAAGGGATCGAGATGAGGAAAAGCACTGCAAAGGCAGGTAAAATAATGCCGGCCAGTGTTGGGTGCATATGCTCAAGCATTTCTTGCAAGCCCATGAAATACCAAGGGGCTTTGGCTGGATCTGTTGTAATCAGCGGGTTTGCTAATTCCTCAAGTGGTGCATCTTTCAGTAGTGAAAAAAGAACCAAGAGTAGAGTAGAGCCTATAGCCAGGCTTAATTCAAGAATTGCCACGATGGGAAAGGCAAAAATCGTGTCTTCCGGGCCTTTGTCCACCATTGTGGTGGGTGCTTTTACGACTTCGACAAGGCTATAGGTTTTTTGGGATGATCTTGAAAAGCTTTTATTTTCTTCAGGAATCTTATTATCAGGCATTTTCCACCTCCGTTTCTATCTCGTCTTTGACTTCATTGGCTGCTAATCCGCCGTCCTTGCGTACGCGCCAAATATGAAGCGAAATGAGCAAGAGTAAAATACCCGGAACAACCATGACATGCAAGCCGTAAAAACGAGTTAGCGCAGCTTGACCAACTTCCGGGCCGCCAAGTAGTAGCTTTTGAATTGTCTTGCCCATTAGCGGCTCATAAGCAGCAACGCTTGTGCCTACCGTAATCGCCCAGAAGGCGAGCTGATCCCACGGGAGGAGGTAGCCAGTAAAGCTACCTACAAGTGTCAGAATAAGCAGAAAGACACCGATCACCCAGTTAAATTCGCGCGGGCGTTTATAAGCACCTGTGTAGAAGACGCGTGCCATATGCAACACAGCACTCAAGACCATCATATGTGCGCCCCAGCGGTGCATATTGCGTAGCAACTGTCCAAAGGGAACTTTAGTTTGTAGTTTGATGACGTCGAAATAAGCTGTTTCGGTAGAGGGTACATAGTAGAACATCAGCAAGATGCCGGTGAGGGCAAGCAAGATATACATCACGGTTGTGATGATCCCTAACCCCATAGAATAGGCAGCTTTGATACTCTTCTTATTCACTCGCACTGGGTGCAAGTGGAAAAAAATATTGGTCGTCATGATCAGAGAGCGATCAAGCGGATTATCAGGCCATCCGTGACGGAAGAAAGATCTCCAGACACGAGAATTGATAATAAAATCTTTAAGTTTATTCATAGCTTTTCTATTACTCCTATCCTAATCTTCAAAAGATAAAACTTCTTCAAATCGAAATGCTTCCATTGTAATGGCGTCGGTTGGACAGCGAACAGCACATAAGGCGCAACGGGTGCAAGCTTCGTCGTCTTTGAGCATGACAGCCATTTGAGTGTTTATTTCATGATCTTCAGTGATCTCGTTCAGTGGAACACCTGTATGGTCTTCAATAACCCTATGGAGCGTCTCATCACCAGCGAGCTTATCAAGGCTTACAATCTTCAAGCAATCCCACGGACAAACATCAACGCAGCCATTGCAAAGAATGCATAAACTACCATCAAAAACAGTATTGACGCTGCATTCCAGGCAGCGACTACCTTGCTCTGCGGCTTCTGCTTCAGAATAACCGACTTCGACTACCGAAATTCCAGTACGTCGATCGACGGGCAGGGTAGGCGGTTTGCGGTGTTCGAGCTTTGTCCAGTTTTCAAACATGACGTGATTTGAAAGCACCGTCCACTCAGTTTTGACTTCAGTTATAAGTTTCTTGCTTTGAATATACTCTTCAATACCAAGAGCAGCTAAATGACCATGTAATACAGCGTCGATGATTAGTTTGGGGCCGTATGCCACATCGCCACCAGCAAATACATCTGAGGCAGTTGTTTGTCCTGTTTCGTAATTAATCTCTACTAGACCGCGCGGTGTCAAATTGACATCATCTGCTCCGCCAAGCACATCAAGATCGGCTTGCTGACCAATTGCCAGAATTACGGTATCACAATCCCATACACGTTCGCTATCGGGCTTGAATTTGGGACTAAAGCGACCCTCTCCGTCAAATACCGATTCGACGTCGATTACTTCCAACCCGCTGACTTTTCCATCTTCTCCGATAATTCGCTTGGGGCCCACACGTGGGGAGAGTTGAATCCCTTCCTCGAGCGCCTCTTCAACTTCAAAGTCGGATGCCGGTAACTCATCCCAATCTTCCAGTGAGATCATCTTGACATCGGCGACGCCTAAACGGAGGGCTACACGGGCAACATCCAATGCTGTACTAACGGTTTCAGATTCTTCCTCCACACGTGCTTCGGTATCATCCAAAGCCGCTTGCTGTTCATCGGTCACCTGCCCTAAACGCAAGGCTGTGCGAGCGGCATCCATTGCGACATCGCCACCGCCAACCACAAGTACCCGCTTGCCAAGATCAACTTTATAACCAAGGTTGTAGTTGAGTAGCATATCAACGGCGATGATGACGCCATCAAGGTCATGTCCTTCAATATCCAGAGCGCGCCCTTTCATTAAACCAATACCCAAAAAGACTGCATCGTAGTCGCGACGTAAATCGTCAAGGGTAATATCTTTACCAATGGGGGTATCAAAATGGATTTCAACACCAAGATCGAGTATTGCCTGAATTTCTAAATCCATTGCTTCTTGGTCAATCCGATAAATTGGGACACCGTAGCGCAACATACCACCTGTTTTTGGTCCAGCTTCATAGAGCGTCACCTTATATCCAAGCAAGGTCAAATCATGGGCAACTGTTAAGCTTGCGGGGCCAGCACCGATAAGCGCGACAGTGCCTTTTTTGCGATTAGGCTGTGACCCCAAACGTTTCAACTCTTGGCGCGACCAGCGTGCTGTTGAATATGCGCTAGAAGTTCCTGTGCCAGGTATAGTAATTTTTTCTCCAATTTTACTCTGGTCAGAAGAGAAAGTAGGAAAACCTTGGTCTGGCACGATGACTTCTAAAGGAAATAAGTTGTCTAATTCAACGCGACTAGGCACAATATTTTTAGCTTCTGGACCATGGCGTTCGGTTAATACGCGCTTGATTGGACGAATGGCTACAGGCTCTGCATCTGGACCAACAATATCTTGACGGCGGCAGGCAACTTCGCATGGCGCGCCGCAAATTCGACCGCAGATTGTCGAGAGGGGGTTTGGGTCATGGGAGATTTTAAATCCCAATTCTGTTTCACCACGAGCCATTGCCAGAACATATCCGCGTGAATCAGTATTGACTGGGCAAGCAGCCTGACATGAAATCATATCTCGCCAGTCGCTAATTTCAGGAACGTGTACTTGAAACTTTTTACTCATAAATTGCTCCTCTGTTGCGTTGCCTTATATAAGTATCAAAGACAAATAAATTATAAGTTAGAGACAGGATTAATTATGCAACCTATCTCGTAATTAGGACATCTTTGCTCAACTTGATATATTATCATAATATCGAGTAATACAGGTAATTTTGCTTGTAGGAGTTTCTATATTGCAAGTTCAGATGCGTTGTAGCAACATGCTACAAGGTACTGATGTAACGCACCAGTGATTATAACTTAAGTTTAGGTAGTTTTTGAAAAAAAAGCCTAAAGATAAGGCGAGTGTATCAAAAATCAGTGTGAATGCTTAAAGTCAGTCATTGGTACGGGCTAAAACCCTGCCTTAATACATGAAATCTGGATAAATCCTACACTTTCTAAATACACAGGGGAGGTGGCTTTAGCCGCATGAAAGCATAAATTCACGCCTGTTTTTGAGTTAGATGCGATTGCCCTAATATTTCCTGATCGAAGCTTACAAACTTCATCGTAGCGTGGTATAGTTTTGCTCTTCAATAAGGAGATTAAAAGACTATGCCCCAGAATCTTGACGTGCAGCCTCACGAAGAAAGCGGCTTTCAATCAGGAGAAGTTTTTCTCATTGCAAGCGGACATTTTATCCACGATGTTTATTCTGCTTTTTTAGCACCATTATTACCTCTCCTAAGAGATAGACTCTCACTTTCATTAACAATGGCCGGCTCCTTAAGTGCTTTTATGCAATTCCCGGCGTTGCTAAACCCGTTGATCGGTCGTTTAGCAGATAAATCTAAAGCACGCTATTTTGTTGTTTTTGCCCCTGCTATCACCGCGACTTTGATGAGTGTAATGGGGTTGGCTCCCAATTATTATGCATTATTAACGCTTCTCATCGTTGCTGGGATTAGTGTCGCTTCGTTTCATTCACCAGCTCCTGCAATGATCGCGCGAGTCGCGGGGAAACGTGTTGGTAAGGCAATGGGATGGTTTATGGCGGGCGGTGAACTTGGTCGCACGCTGGGCCCTATCATCGCTGTTTGGGCAGCCACTACCTGGACACTTGAAGGAATGTGGCGCATTATGGTCCTTGGCTGGGTGACTTCCGTAATCCTTTTTTTTCGGCTCGAAGAAATTCCCATTGAAAGAAGAAAAACGGGCAGTATTCGAAAGATTTTACCGAAATTAAAAGCTGTTTTTTTGCCACTAACAATTATTCTCCTTTTTCGTACTTTTATGGCAGTTAGTATGACGACCTACTTGCCTCTTTTTATGAATATGAAAGGAGCCAGCATTTGGCTGGCAGGTGCATCGCTTTCAATCATGGAAAGCGCAGGTGTGGTTGGTGCATTGAGTGTTGGTGCTATTTCTGATCGTGTTGGCAGAAAGTCCGTTTTTCTCTTCTCGGCAGCTTTATCCCCTCTTTTAGTAATAGCATTCTTGAATTCAAGTGGGTGGTTACTCGTTCCGATCCTGTTGGCAATAGGGTTTACTGTGCTCTCTATCGGACCCGTTTTCCTTGCCCTAATTCAAGATCATTTCCCTGAAAACCGTGCTACAGCGAACGGTGCTTATATGTTTCTTGCTTTTCTAACCCGTTTCCCCGCAACAATTCTCGTTGGTATATTAGGAGATAAATTTGGGTTGGAAACCGCATTTTTATGGAGTGCTCTGCTCGCCTTCCTTGTAGTCCCCAGCATTTTTCTGCTGCCTCCTGAACCCAAATCTGAATTAGCATAATTCGTGTAAAAATATGACAAACTCACCTCTATCTCTAAATCGTATTTTCAAAGTCTGGCTTCCCCTTGCCGCAAGTTGGCTCCTTATGGGCATGGAAATGCCCATTCTCAGCGCGGTTGTTGCTCGCCTCGTAGATCCAGAGATTAACCTCGCAGCTTACGGTGGCATCGTCTTTCCTCTTGCGCTTATTATTGAAGCCCCTGTCATCATGCTTCTTGCCGCATCTACTGCGCTTAGTAAAGATTGGGCATCGTATAAAAAGCTTCGCAATTATATGGTGCTCGCAGGCGGCCTCCTCACTGCTCTTCACCTTCTTGTTGCTCTTACTCCTCTTTACTATTCTTTTGCTGTGGGTTTGCTTGGCGCGCCCGTCGAAATTATTGAGCCTGCGCGTATCGGCTTAATCATAATGACCCCGTGGACGTGGACAATCGCCTATAGGCGTCTCAATCAGGGAGTGATGATCCGTTTTGGTCATTCGAATATTATCGGCATTGGCACAACAGTTCGCTTGGGGATGGATATCCTTGTTTTGGCGGTTGGCTATTATCTCAAATTGCCGGGGATTGTCGTTGCGACCAGTGCAGTTGCAGCGGGAGTGACAGCCGAAGCCATTTATATCGGATTTAGAGTTCAACCGGTTCTCCGCGTGGACCTGAAACCTGCTCCCGTTGTTCAACCTGCTCTTACATACCGAGGCTTTGCTTCGTTTTACCTCCCCCTTGTCATGACTTCGCTTCTCACACTTTTGATTCTACCGATGGGCAGTGCAGCCCTCAGTCGAATGCCTCTTGCCCTTGAATCGCTTGCTGTTTGGCCCGTTGTTTCTGGCTTTATCTTTATGTTGCGGAGTATGGGGGTTGCTTTCAATGAGGTCGTTGTTGCTCTTCTTGATGAACCTCTCTCAACAAAACCTCTGCGACGTTATGCGCTGCTCCTCACCGTCGGAACAACAGGTGCGTTGCTTCTCATTGCTTTAACACCGCTTTCTCGCTTTTGGCTTGTAGATGTCTCTGCTCTTTCTCCTACTCTATTTGTTTTAGCTCGCAACGGCTTGTGGATTGGCGTCTTATTGCCTGGCTTAAATAGCCTCCAAAGTTGGTATCAAGGAGCATTGCTCAATAGTGGAAAAACACGCGGCATTTCAGAAGCAGTTGCCCTCTATCTTGTCGTAACAGGGCTTTCATTATGGGGTGGTGTTGCTTGGGGTGGGATGACGGGACTTTATGTTGGCTTGATAGCATTTAGCTTTGGGATGCTTATCCAAACCTTTTGGCTTTGGGTGCGTAGCCGTCACGTTCTCCGTGCCCTCTGTGAGCGTGATAATTGCCTTGAGGAGAGTGCGTGAAAGTAAGTAACAAAACTAGCCATATGACAGTTTGCCGAAAAAGGTGGGCGATGCTTTTCGCCGTATCGAAACTAACATTAAAAAAGAAAAGTGCCACGTGGCTATTGATAAGTCTCTACTCAACAAAAAAGGTGTCTCTGATTTTTAGAGACACCTTTTAATATTTAAACCTGCAATTTTTCTAAACGCTATTCATCTGCCTCATCTTCTTCGACAATCAAAACAACCTCTTCGCCGAGATAGTGTTGGCGAACAAGTGCTTCAATTTCTTCGACCATTGCTGGGTTTTGATGCAAGAACTCTTTTGAGTTTTCACGCCCCTGTGCAAGACGGGTTTCGTTATAGGAGTAGAAAGAGCCGCGTTTTTCGACAATTTCGGCTTCAACTGCCAAATCGAGCAAATCCCCTATTTTAGAAATGCCTTCGTTGTACATAATATCGAATTCTGCTTTTTTGAAGGGCGGAGCGACTTTGTTTTTTACCACACGCACGCGAGTTCGATTACCAATAATATCGGAACCAACTTTAATGGATTGGATTCGACGCACATCCAAGCGTACAGATGCATAGAATTTGAGTGCTTGCCCGCCTGTAGTCGTTTCGGGGTTACCAAACATCACACCAATTTTCTGGCGAAGTTGATTCGTGAAAATGACAGATGTTTTAGTCTGGTGAATTGCCCCAGAAAGTTTACGTAAGGCTTGTGACATTAAGCGAGCCATCAAACCCATATGGGCATCACCCATATCGCCTTCGATCTCAGAGCGGGGAATCAGTGCAGCAACAGAGTCGATAACCAAAACCTCTATTGCGCCTGAGCGGATTAAGGTCTCGGCAATTTCAAGGGCTTGTTCACCTGTATCAGGCTGGGAGATGATTAACTCATCAATATTTACACCGCATTGTGCCGCATAGCTGGGGTCCAGAGCATGTTCCATATCAATAAAAGCTGCTGTCCCGCCCATTCTTTGCGCTTCGGCTACGATATGTTGACAAATTGTTGTCTTCCCTGAAGATTCGGGGCCATAAATTTCAGTGATTCGTCCACGTGGAATGCCGCCTACGCCGAGCGCAATATCAAGAGAAAGGGAGCCTGTTGGGATAATCTCCGTCTCTAAAGATGTTGCGTCGCCGAGTTTCATAATTGAGCCTTCACCATAACGTTTGGTTATATCTTTAAAGGCCTTGTCCAAAACTGTTTGACGAGCGGCATCGTTTTTGTTGTTTTTTGCCATTTTATTTCTCCCGAAAATCTATTTGTTGAATTTGAAGGGGTTTATATTCTATTTTATCATCCTTGATGATATGTTGAGTATAGCACAAATGTTCAGTGCGTCAAGCAACTATTCATCCTCTTCATCTACTATCGGTGTTAATACTTCTATACCAGGGCTTTCAGGCAAATCTAATTCAAACCCCTTTAATCCCTGAAAAGTGAAATAGCTGATTTGCCCAGGGAAAATTTGAATTTCCTGACGAAAATCTTCCCCCTCATTCTCAATTTGAAGCTCATACCAACCTGCAGGGAGATCGCTGAGAACAAGATTTTCCTGGTAAAAAGTATCACTGTTGACCACTTTCTCTCCATATGAGCGCACCCTGCGTGTGTACCCGGTTTCAAAAGATACAGCGCGTAGTTGATAATGGCGCAGTGGTGATCCTTTTTCGCCCATCACCCTGCCTACCAGTACGCCACGACCTTGAGGTGGAGCGATCCATAGCTCTGGGTTATAAGTATGGAAAAAATCATTCTCTCCAGCTCGAACTTCAAAATGGAGATGCGCTCCTGTCGTATGTCCGGTCGCACCGACCAAACCAATTTGCTCACCTGCTTCCACCCATTGCCCGCGCGCCACATCTATACGGCTCATATGCGCATAAACGGTATGTAAAGGCTCTCCTTGATAACCAAAATCATGGCTAATAGCTACAGCCTTCCCGTATGGATCATCTTTGTTTTCGCTCCAGCCACTGAAAAATCCCCAATCAGCCCAAACGACTGTGCCTGGGCCTGCGGCGATAATCGGCGTGCCTCTTTCAGATGGAATATCAATACCTGTATGCACCACATTGCCAAAAAAAATGCCGCCATAAAGATAACTCGCTATGGGCCAGTTGATTTCATTTGCCGCAATTGGGCGAATAAAATAAAAATGATCGTAGGGAGAAATTGCCCAAGGGACAGGATATAGCGGTGGACGCCAATCGGATATTGGCTCTGCCTCGGGTGTGGGGATAACGAATCTCAGTGGGGGGACTTTCGTCGGTGTTGGCGGTGGTGGGTCGCTCTCCTGTAGAGTTGCTTCCGTTTCGACGCGGATTACCGGTGTCGGTGTGAGACCGGTATCCGCTTTGGGGAACACCGAGCAAGCCGAAAGTGAGAGCGCAAACACGAAGCCGAAGGCTAATCCCAGAAAAGATGCTTTGCGCATAGCCAGATCGAGATGTTTGCGAGAAAAGGGAATATATCTCATGGAGAAGGTGTCGGCGTTGTGAACTCAAATAGCGAGAGCGGCGTGGGCGTGGGGATAGGGGTGCGAGGTGTACGCGTTGGTTTTGGTGTGCGGGTAGGAATTTGCGTAGGCGTGGGCGTTTTGCTCGGTGGCAAAATCGGAGTGGGTGTGAGCAAAAATTCTGGCGGGTAAAGCTCAAGCATGGCGTCATACCAGTTTAAATCATCTTTTTGAACAAATTCTGTAAAGCGTGTGCCTTTATAAAAATTACGCCAATTTGAGAGAGCAGGAAGACGCTGCCAGCCATAGTTTTGTGCAAGCGCTGTCAAATTGACCCAATACCCTGAGGGGACAGGGGCGAATGAGCCGCCTGCTTCGTAACTGGCAGGGTCGAGGTTATAACGTGTGCTTAAATCCCAAATAGGGTCATGGAGCGGGATGCCTTGCGAGCCATCTTGTGCTTGCGCGTGAAGATAAAGATTCCAGTAGGTTTGTTGCCCTGTTTCATGACGAACGGCGACCATCCAGCCTGCGGTGGCGATGAGGGGGTTTAGAGAAAAGGCGCGTCCGGTGTAGAGCCAATCTTCGTTCATGCCGGGGTCAAGGGAGATGGTGATGGGGATAAAAGCGTTTTCAAGATTGGCAAGCGCATCCCAGCCGGCACTATCGCTGATCGCTTCGCGCAAGGCTTCAAAAGATTCGTCGACAGCATCATGGATTTGGGGATAAGGAGCCTGAACATTTTCAAGCATAACGAGATTTTGACGTACTGATAATGCTTCAGGTGTGGCTACACTTTTTTCCCAAGGGGGTGCAGGAGTGAGCATGGCTGCTTCATGATAGCTTTTTGGCAGATTTTCTGGAAGAGGTTCAGGAAGCCAGAGCATGCCATTCAGCGTGCCAGGTAAAGGAGAAGGTTGGAGCAGTAGATTTCCCTCAAGGCTGTATGCCGTGAGGTAATTATCTTTATCGCTTTGAAGCATTACGAGCAGGCTATCTCCGCGCACGTTCCAGGCTGCCCAATCTCCTTCGCCGACCCACGAGGCGGGGATATTGGGCGTCTCTTCTCGCCAGCGATAAATGCCACTGGCACGGTCGTCATAGGCGTTGGATGCCCAGGCTAGCTGGCTTCCATCCCGTGACCAGATCGGGTGAGATTCGAAGGCATTTGGGGTATTACTGAGATTTTCAAAGCGGCTGCTGTTGGCATCATCCAGATCGACGAGATAGACGTCACTATCGCCTCCACGTGTGGAGATGAATGCCAATTGACGTCCCTTTGGTGCCCAGGTGGGAGAATGATCGGAAGCTGGATTGCTTGTCAGTCGAATCGCTTTTTGACTACTGTCGTTAATTGGTTGGATGAGGATTTCAAGACTGTCATCAAGATAGCTTTCAGAGGCAAGCCAGGCACCATCAGGTGACCAGGAGGGCGCACCATCGTAGGTTTTTGTATTGGTTAGACGGGTGATCGCTCCGCTTGAGATTTCGAGCAGGTAGATATCCCAGTAGCCACTGCGATTGGAGGCAAAGGCGATTTTCTCCCCATCTGGGCTGAGGGCGGGGGAAATATCGTCCCAATCGCCAGAGGTGAGTCGCAACATGGGTTGATCTATGGGTGAATAGGCGAAGAGATGTGCGTGTGCGCCTTCATTGAGAGATAGCAGAAAAATGCCAGGAAAATCAGAGAAGATAACAGGCGTGGAAGCGGTATCCGCTTCGGGGGCGAAGGGTGTTTGGGTAGCGGGAGCAAGTGGAAAGGTGGGCGAATCGGAAGAATCCGATCCACAAGCAGATAGAATAATTATGATGAGTGAAAAGATCAGGCTTAATTTTTTATTCACTCTTTTTCACTCTCGCTTATTTCAAATTCAAAACTCCGTTCATCTGTGCTTTCGACAGGAATATCGAGCCGAAAGAGTTTGGGGTCTTCTTTATCACGAGGAGGGTAGAAAAGGCGCATGAGGAGTTTGTATTTTCCAGTCTGTTTTTCAGTGCGCAAGTGGACGGTGAATTCTTGCTTCCAGGTCATTGGCTCGATGATGCTGGCTGTGGCGGTTTCTGCGCCGCTGGGGTCAAGAATAACAAGGTCAAGGTGCGGGCGGATTTGGTATGGAGTCATGGCGAGATGGATGCGCACACGTTTTCCATCGGGGTAGGGCGAAGCTTCCAATTCAAGAATGCGCACCTCTTCAGGTGGTAATTGACTTGTGTTTAGCTCTTCAAGATCGGAGAAGAAGAAGGCGTTATTAGGGTCGTTTTCTTCGGACATATTTACTCTCTACTTTTTGGATTAATGGGCATGAGCATACCATGAGATTGGCCTGCTGGTCACTGGTCTAATTGGTCTAACTTCTCAATCAAATTCTCAAAATCTTCCGGGTACGGCGCCGTAAATCTCAGCTGCTTTTTGGTGATGGGATGGATAAAGCTCAGGCTTTGCGCGTGAAGAGCTGCGCGCGTGATCAGCTCGGTTTCTTTTGCGCCATATAGGATGTCTGCGACGATGGGAAATCCCAATGCAGAAAGGTGGACACGTATCTGATGCGTGCGACCGGTTTTCGGCTGCGCTTCGACCATGCTATGAAGTTGCCACCGTTTAATGACCTTAAAATCGGTTACCGAGCGTTTTCCGCGATGCTTATCGACAACGGTTCGATGCTTTCTCCCAACATTGGGATAGAGCGAGTGCTGCGCTGTATGCTCATCCCACTCAGGGAAATCTTCGATGATAGCGTGATAAACCTTTTCTGTCTCTCGTTTCTCAAATTGCGTATTCAGATGCCGATGCGCCTCGGCTGTGCGCGCAAAAACCATCACTCCCGAAGTGATTTTATCGAGCCGATGCACAACCCAGATTTTGCCGAATTTCTTTTCCAGCATCTTTTTCAGGAATTGTGCACTCTCATCCCAACCCTCGGTGAGGACGGAAATCCCGGCAGCTTTATTGAGAACGATAATTTGTTTATCTTGGTGGATGGTATTTAACATGGGCATATTATGCCACAATTGATATAAAAAAACTTGGCTTGTCTGGCAATTTGCGCAAAAAGGCAAGATGAATCTTGCGCTACGGAGCCGTGGCGCGATATTTATATCGCCTTTGTCACTCTTTATAGATGAGCAAAAACTTTCAAAGTTTTTGCTTTTTCGTTTCAGACATCCGCTCTTAGACTGTGCGCTTTTTACCAAAAGACTGAAACAGACCTGAGCACATAATTATTAAGCCATAAAATAAAGAGCGTGATAAAATCTAGATAAATTCACCCTTATAAGGAAGGAAATAAATGAAATCAGGAAAAGCCTTTATCTTAGTTTTGATTGCCAGTGTTTTTTTGACCGCTTGTGGCAGTGTTGCTGCACCGCCTACAGATGACCCAGCTCTTTTAGCCACAATGGTCGCTGCGACTGTTCAAGCTGCGCTGGGTGAGCCCGCCGCAGCACTCACGCAGGTTTCTCCAACAGCAACTATTGCTCCTGCACCTGTCGCGCCGACGGCAGAAGCAGTACCGCCAACGGTTGTACCTCAGCCTATTTCGCCAAGTGCATTGACCGCGGCTTATATTAAGGATGGCAATATCTATGTCTGGACAGAAGGTGGCAACAAGATCGGGCTGACTAGCACGGGGGATGTGCAAGAAGTAAGCATCTCCAGCGATGGACAGCGAATTGCCTATGTGCGCGAATTGACAAGTACGCCCTTTGCCTATGAACTGTGGGTAATTAATTCGGATGGAAACATACTCAATCCACAGTTGCTTATTAGTCAGGCCGAGATGAGTGCGCTTAAGGCTGCAAGCCAATTCGACAATGGCGAAGGGCTTGGTTTCGATCAATTTGAGTTTCGTCCAGGCACGCACGATCTCTACTACAGCACGGTTCCGCGTTTTATGGGACCGGGCTATGCCCCCAGCTATGATCTGCGTGTTGTCAACGCTGATACATTGGTGAAATTCCCTCTCTTCGATTTTGGTCAGGCTGGTGCTTTTACCTTTTCGCCGGACGGAACCCAGATCGTGCTCTCCACGCCCGATCATATCAGCCTGGTCAATGCCGATGGTAGTAACTTACGCTCGAATGTGCTCACTTATCCGCTTGTTGGTACTTATAGTGAATATCAATATCATCCCTCCCCGATCTGGGCTGCAGACTCCCTTTCGTTGCGCGTAGCAATTCCACCGGAGGATACGCTTGCGGAAACGACCCAGCCGACAACCTTATGGTATCTTCCCACGGATGGTTCAACTTCAACGCAGTTGGGTAGTATCCCCGCTATTCCTTTTGATTGGCCAGATAACATCTTTTCACCAGATATGAGCTACGTGGCTTATTCAAAGAGTATTGGTGAGCCGACGGAAAACCTAAATGAAATACATGTCGCCTATGTGGATGGTTCGGGGGATATTATTTTTGCAACGGGAGATAGCCTTCGATTCCGTGGGTGGGCACCAGATGCGATTCATTTTACTTATGCGGCCAACAGCATAGAGGATTCAGGGCTTTATCTTGGTGGTATTGATGGAGGTATTTTTACGATCGCCTCTGTGCATAACACCATGCGACAGGTGGGTTGGGTTGATAACGACCGCATCATTTTTATTTATGATAACCCGACCACTGGTGCAAGCGAGTTGCGCATTAGCCATCAAGGTGGAAGCAACCATGCTTTTATTGATACAGTATCCGGTACCTATCTAAGCTACGATTTTACCCAGTAGATCAGAGTCAAAAAAATCCCCCGAGCATGGATTGCTCGGGGGATTTTTGATTCATCCAACTTTATTTGATTATCGAACACTGACCAACGTGCCCCAATCATACAAGCTTTATTTGTTTACCTCCCTAATAATTCCATCAAAATATCGGGGCGGTCAGACATAATTCCGTCTACGCCTATATCAATAAATTTCTGAATTTCTTCACGCGTATTCGGTGTCCAAACATGGACTTGCACATTGCGATTATGCGCACCGCTTATAAATCCCGGGCGCACCACCAAAATCCCGGAGCTGCTTTCTGGGACCTGAAAAGCGACTTCAGCAGGGGAATATAATCCGCCCATAAAAATATAATTCAAAATAACAAATTTGGTGATTTCATTCCGTGCCGCGGCAGTGGCTACTTCAGGGCAAATTTGACGAAATTCAGCCATGCGCTCATCAAAAAAAGAGACGACCAAGGTTTTATTTTGCATCTTATTTTCACGAATGATTTCGCATATAGGCTGGGCAATAGAGCTTTCTGTATTTTTGATTTCTATATTGACAGGATAATCAGGGAATCTTTTATAAATCTCTTCCAGCGTTGGGATTCTAATTCCTTGCCCACGATAGGGATACGTTTCTCCCTCGTTGTCTGTCCACCAGTAGCCTGCATCCAGTTCTTTGATTTCGGCGAGCGTCATTTTTTCAACAAGACCTATCCCGTTTGTGGTGCGGTCTACATCCTTATCGTGGATGATGACAAGAACGCCATCTTTGGTGATATGGGCATCCATTTCGAGAATATCCACGCCCATTTCTGCGGCACGCTCAAAAGCAAAAAGCGTATTTCCCGGCGAAAGCAGATTCCCGCCTTGATGGGCAAAAACGATTGGATACTCATTGAAATTCTCAAAAAAGGGATGATCAGGAGCAGAGCGAGAGCCTAGGCGCATCCCAATGAGCAGGGCGAGAAAAAGCAGCAATAAAACCCCAAAGATATTTTTCTTCTTCATAAAAACTTTAAACCTTCAACTTAGACCTTTGAACTCACAAGACTCATCCCATACTCTGCCAATGCCGTGATGCTTAAACTCGGGTTTACCCCCGGGTTCCCCGGCATAATTGAGCCATCGATCACATATAAACCAGGGTAATTATGCACGCCAAAATCCAGCCCAATTACGCCCTCGCTATCATCTCGCCCAATCGGCACACCGCCCATAAAATGTGCGGTGGTGGGGAAGTTGAACAAACCATCCGTAAACGCCGCCAACGGAATCCCGTTTGCCCGCTCTGCCAATTTCTTCACCACTTCATTCCCAACCAGGATTTGCTTCGGGATGGGATAATTAGCATCGGGTTTTAGCACCAAACCCTTTAAAAATAGGGTAAAGATATTTCGTCCGCGCCGTACATGCGTCAAATTATCTTCAGTTTGCATGATCAGCAAAATGGTCGTGAAACGCGCCCAATTCACCACAAATTTCTCGTAAATAAAATCAATTGGGTGTCGCAAAATCTTCCCTGCCATTTTCAAGAATCGCAACCAAATTGGGTGATCGCCTTCTACAAATGGCGCGGTCATCGAACGAATAAAAGATGCCCCCTCGGCGTATTTCACTGGCTCAATGCGGGTCACTTCATCTGCCTGAAAAATGGATGTGATCGCGATGCCCTCTGAATAATTTATATCTTTGCCTCGCATCGTCACGCCCATGATATTTTCAGAATTTGTGCGCACTTGGTCGCCTAATTTCTTGGATATTTTAGGAAGGGATCGGGATTCGTCGCGGCTT
Organism: Anaerolineae bacterium; assembly: GCA_018645405.1. GTDB lineage: Bacteria > Chloroflexota > Anaerolineae > Anaerolineales > Villigracilaceae > Desulfolinea. Next base: position 18,975 of record JABGOQ010000108.1, read on the forward strand.
CTAAAGAGTAATTCCATTGTCCCGAGCGCGCCTGCGGAGACGATCACGTTTCGCGCGTGGACTTCGGCTTGCTTCCCTTTAATGAGCGATATCGAGGGCTGATACACGATTCGATAACGTGACCCCGTTGAATTCACGTCTGTCGCGGGCTGTATATCCACTACCTTTCTTTCAGCCATCACCTCCGCGCCATTCTTCTCGGCAAAATAGAGATAATTTTTAGTGAGCATATTTTTTGCGTTTTCTCGGCATCCCACCATACAACCGCCGCAGTGGATACATCCCGCACGGTCTGGACCCTCGCCGTCAAAATAAGGGTCAGACACAGTTTCTCCCTCCTCGCCGAAGAAAACGCCCACATCAGTAGCGTGGAAAGATTCCGCGTAGCCCAATTCCCCTGCAATTTCTCGTAAATGTTCATCTGCCGCCCAAAGTTTGGGATTCCGCGCCACGCCCAGCATTTTGCGCGCGGTGGCGTAATGGGGGGCGAGCAGCGTCTTCCAATCAGCGAATTCTTGCCAACTGGAGCTAAAAAGTTCATCGCTTGGCTCCATCAGCACATTGGCATAGGTGAGACTGCCGCCGCCCACGCCGCTCCCGTGCAAGGCGAGGAGACCGTTCATAAAGGTCATCTCAAAGAAGCCGTGCAGGCGCAATTTGGGAAGCCAGAGAAATTTTGGCAAATTCCAATTGCTCTTCGGAAAATCTTCATCGTTGAAGCGCTTTCCGCGTTCAATGACGAGCACAGAATAGCCTTTTTCGGTCAGTCGCATAGCAGAAACAGAGCCACCGAATCCAGAGCCGATGATGATATAGTCGTAAACTTTTTCGGTCATTTGAAGAACCTCAAGGTTGTTTTTGTTTGTACAAGTATTATAATAGCACCGATTTTGGAATTTAAAACTTTAGAGGTTGAAATGCATATTGCAAAAATTTTAGAAAAACCAGGTCTTCATTTTAGTTTTGAGTTTTTTCCACCCAAAACAAAGCAGGCTTCTGATGAACTTTTCCAGTCAATTAAAGAATTGGCACCTATCGGTCCGGCTTATGTCAGTGTTACTTATGGAGCGGGTGGCTCAACGCGTGATCTGACTCGTGATTTGATCATGCGCGTACAAAATGAAACAAATTTTACTGTTGTAGCCCATCTAACAACCATAGGCGCAACGCGGGGAGAACTCAGAGAGATTCTCAACCAATTTTCAGCATGCGGGATAGAGAATATCATGGCACTACGCGGTGATCCACCCAAGGGTTCGCCGGGATTCATCCAGCCGAAAGATGGTTTTCGCTATGCAGCAGAGTTGGTCTCTTTTATAAAGAAAGATTTTCCCCATATGGGCGTTGGCGTGGCGGGGTTTCCTGAAGGGCATCCTGAAACCCCAAATTGCTTGCAGGAAATGGATTATCTGAAAGCGAAAGTAGATGCCGGGGCGGATTATATCTGTACTCAGCTCTTCTTCAAAAACAGCGATTTTTACGATTATAGGGAGCGTTGCGCCTTTGCGGGAATAAAGGTTCCGATCATTGCGGGAATTATGCCTATTATTTCGCGACGCGGTATGAGGCGTATCGCCGAGTTGGCATTGGGATCACGTATCCCTGCCAAATTACAGCGGGCAGTTTCGCGTGCTCACGATGCTGATGCGGTTGCAAAGGTCGGCATCCACTGGGCGACACAGCAAGTCTTTGGTTTATTTGATCGTGACGTGGCCGGGATTCATTTTTATACCCTCAATCAATCGAAACCTACTTTGAAGATTTACGATGCATTGGGAATCAAGTCAGAGAATAAGCCAAAATAGTTCTTAGCATTCTTCTTAAACAATAGAAACTCGATTTTTTAGAAAAACCGAGTTTCTTGGTGTCTTAAATCTAGCAGTCTTTTACGTCGAACTCTTTTTTCCCGGGGTTATATATTTCGTCTCTATAAAAGGTTTAACCTGCTCCATTATATTATCCACGATCAAATGCCCCGATTCATGCATCAATGTATCGTGGTTGAAATCGTCCAATTTTGTCATGCTGGCCAAGCAAGGGAAATGATGATGAAGCAAGCCGGCTTTTTCTTCTGTTTCATCTGCAGATAAACCGACAATCCCATCTGCAACATGGCGCGCGCATCCGCAAACGGCATCGCGATTTACTTTGGCGGAGATGATTTTTTTAGTTTCGGGGTCTACTTCAACATCTAAATCAGGCAAACCGAAATAGCGTGCGAATTCAGTGATCTCGGCGCTCTCGTACGACAGCCTGTCTTTGCGGGTGATACCATAATCGTGCTCGGTGAGTGAGCAGAGGGGTTTTGGGGTGGCACAGGCTACATCCATTTTTTCGAGCCAGCCACGTAGCTGACGGGCTAATCCGCGCGGCAGCCAAGTCTCATTATCTATAGCAGCGATTACAGCTTTTGCTCCGTTTAATTCTGCGATTTCGGGCAGCAACTCTGCTACGCCTTTAATTTCTGCGAAGGAGAGGATCAAATCTGCGGGTGCAAAGCTTTCGGGAATATATTCTTCGGGGTAATCAATCACTGGGGGCAGTACAGTTGGCGCTTGCCAGATTTCAATTTCCCATGAGGCTGGTTTATGCGCTTCGATATTTTTAACATGGCGTTTGCCGTATTCACCGGAGATGATTGCTAGAATTTTCATTTTTTCCTCTTGTTGACACAGACCCGAAAGGTTTGATTAAGACGTATTTCTTATAAGATGACTTTGAAGAGATAGATTTTGGTTTGACTATAGCGTGTTTGAAACCTTTTGGGTCTGCTAGGGTGGATGCAGTGCTCGCTTCGCACGTGATTTGGGCTGGGGTGCCGCACCCAAGCAGATTCGTGAAGTGAGCAGAAAAAAGTACAGGTCACAGAGATGTTGATGAGCATCACTCAAGTTGAGGTCAAGTGCGATTCGGTTTTTCATCTACAAAATAATTAAAAATGCTTTTTATAATCTGATGAAAAATTGTATCATATAGCAATCCTAGCATCTGTAAAACTCCAATTTTAACCACAAAAAACCTAATGACAAATATCCAACTTCTTGATGACAGTAAATACTAACAGAATAAGAAAGCATCTTTTATACTTTACGCTAGCTCTAGGGGTGTCTCTTTTAAATTTGTCTGATCAACTTTGTAGCCTTTGTGCGGAAGTTAAGGTTTGAAATGAATTTATATAATAGTGTAGAAAATAAAATTTTTGACAGCTCTTTTTTGAGAATGCTTGTGTTTTGAGTAGCAGGATTTGTGTTGAATATCACGCAAATTCTGTTTTTTTTGCCCATAAAAATTGTACTAAGAAAAACAAATTGCAAGGAGGAGAAAGCCCATGACCGTAATAACCCTTGAACTACCGGCAATGTATGGTGATCACCATGTTGTCGAGGTTAAGCGACTTCTGATGGATTTGGAAGGCGTGGATGATGTATATGCCAGCAGTGGATTTCACGCGGCTGAAATCACCTACAATGCCAAAAAGGTGACGAAGAAGGATATTGTCGCCAAGCTGGATGAATCTGGCTATATTGGCGAATTGTTCATCCCTCAAGAGATGGAAATTCCTGTAAATGAAAGAAATAGTGTTCAGGATACTTATTATCGCCACACAGAAGCCTACGACCAGACTGGTGGCGTTGTCAGTTTTGAGCAGAAGGTTGGGCATGAGGGGCGTGTGCTTTGGCCCTGCCCCGGCGCAAAGCCAATGACCAGTATGGAGGAGTAATTATGGCTAAAAAAAGACGAACCCCCGAAGAAGCGAGTATTGATAGCTCTACGCAAGAAATGTTAGTTCTTGCGGAAGGTTTAGGCATTGGTACTGCTTTTACCCGTGCAGATGATATGGCGGCTTGCCCAATTGGTGCTGATGGCTTATGTTGCAAAATTTGTAGCATGGGACCGTGCAGAATTACCAAAGATGGGCAAACCGGCGTTTGTGGCGCAACTGTAGACACTATTCAGGCACGCAACTTGGTTAGAGCAATTTCTGCTGGAGCCGCTGCGCACTCTGATCATGGGCGCGATATGGCGTTTACACTCAAAGCAGTGGCAAATGACGAAACAGAGGGCTATGCTATTCGTGATATTGCTAAATTGCGCACAACTGCCGCGATTTATGATATTCCTATTGAAGATCGTGCGCCAAAAGAAATCGCGAATGATTTGGCAGACCTATATATTGCCCAATTTGGTCAACAGAAAGGTGAGCTTGCGCTCGTAAAGCGCGCCACAAAAAAACGCCAGAAACTCTGGAAAGAAAAAGGCGTTACGCCGCGTGGTATTGACCGAGAAGTAGTCGAGGCTTTACACCGCACCCATATCGGTGATGACCAAGATGCAGAGCATTTGATGCAACACGCTATCCGCACCGCATTAGCGGATGGATGGGGTGGTAGCATGATCGGTACTGATGTTTCGGATATTCTTTTCGGCACACCAGCACCAGTTTTAGGGCAGGCTAATCTTGGTGTTTTGAGAGAAGATATGGTTAACGTGGTTGTTCACGGACATGAACCAACCCTGAGCGAAATGATTGTTGCCGCTTCCCAGACCCCGGAAATTATTGAATATGCCAAAGAAGCTGGGGCGCAAGGTGTTCAGCTTTCAGGCATTTGTTGTACAGCGAACGAAATTTTGATGCGACAGGGTATTCCCGCTGCAGGAAACTTTTTACAACAGGAATTAGCGATCCTGACCGGCGCAGTTGAAGCGATGGTCGTGGATGTGCAATGCATTATGCAGGCATTGGTTGGTTTGGCAGATAATTTCCATACGGATATTATCACCACCTCAAAGAAAGTTAAAATCAAAGGGGCGACACATATAGAATTCAACGAACATAAAGCCCTAACTATTGCCAAAGATATTTTGCGCCATGCGATTGATAATTTCAAAAATCGTGGCAAAGTGCATATTCCCGATGACCGCACAGATTTGGTGCCGGGTTTCTCTCATGAATATATAAACTATATGTTGGGTGGCTCTTATCGAGCTTCCTTCCGCCCATTGAATGATGCGGTCATGTCTGGACGAATTCGCGGTATCGCTGCTGTGGTGGGATGCAATAATCCCCGCAGTCAGCACGACCAATTGCACACCTACGTCACCAAAGAATTGCTCAAGCAAGATGTGCTCGTCGTTGAAACGGGATGTGGTTCTATCGCCTGTGCCAAAGAGGGATTATTACTTGGCGAAGCAGGCTTGGATCAGGTTGGTCCTGGATTAAGAGAAATCTGCGAGACCATCGGCATCCCGCCTGTTTTACACATGGGTTCCTGCGTGGATAATACCCGGATCTTGACTGTGCTAACTCAGATTGCCCAAGAGGGTGGTTTGGGTGAAGACGTGGAAGAAATCCCTGCCGTTGGCTTAGCTCCTGAATGGATGAGTGAAAAAGCACTCTCCATCGGCACTTATTGTGTTGCTTCGGGCGCGTATGTTATTTTCGGTGGTTCTTCGCCTGTGAGCGGAAAACCCACTCGGGTTCCCGATAGCGATTTGGTTACTCGAATCATCAGCGAAGGCTGGGAAGAAGATTACGGAGGCAAGTTGGAATTCATCCCCGACGCTGACGATATGATCCAAGCCACGCTAGAGCATATTGATAAAAAACGAGCAGATTTAGGTCTGCCCGAATATGACCCCGATAAATACGGTCAAAGCGGTGACGCTCGTATGACTGAATTAGAGAGTCTCCCACTTGCAGAACGCCGAGAATCAATCTACGGCGTAGCAGCAGATTAGGAGGAGAAAAAATGTCAAAATATATTGCAACTCGCGCTATGCGCGGAGCTAACGCTCTTGTTATTGAAGCGGAATTAATGCTTCAAAGAGTACTTAAAGAAAAAGGTGCTGAGACGGTTGTAGAATTCCCCAATACAGCCTATTTCTTGCCGACCATCTACGCAATGACAGGGATGAAAGTAGAGAATTTAGGGCAACTGGATGCAGCGTTAAACCACGCTCGCTCCCTTTTGCACCCTGTACCAGCTGAGAATCATTGGACTCCCTATCTCGGCGAAACCTTGGATAGCGGTATGGCAACTTTATTAGCGGCTGAAGTAATTGAAGCGATTCGCTTTGTCTATGGCTTACAACCCGAACCTTTCCCCGGGCTTGATTTGGTCGGCAGCACCGCTTATCCTCACCTGAATGGGGATGGCGGATATCTTAATGGTCCCATTGACGATATTCAATTGCGCTCTTGGGGCATCCAACTCGTAGATGGTCGTATGCCCGGCTTCGCCGCCATTGTCGGCGCGGCGAAAGATAATAAAACAGCCGTCAAAATTGTACGCGAACTCCAACAGCGTAATATCTTGGTCTTCCTTTCTGGCAATGTGAATGGTCGCAGTATTATCCATCAACTCCAAGAAGAAGGCGTTGATCTCGGCTACGATACCTATACAATCCCCTTCGGCACCGATACGATTAGTGCCATCTACGCTTTAGGCTTTGCCGCTCGTTCAGCCCTAACCTTCGGCGGCATTGACGCTGGTCAGGCACGAGATATTTTGCTCTACAACAAGAAGCGTGTATTCGCCTTCGTCCTTGCTTTAGGCGAAGTCGATGATCTGAAATACGCCGCAGCCGCTGGTGCAATCAACTTTGGCTTCCCCGTTATCGCAGATACCGTCATCCCCGAAATTTTGCCAACTGGCGTAACCGATTATGAACATGTCATCTCCATGCCTTTTGATGAAATTGAAGGCGCAGATGATGAAGAACGTGCCGAGCGTTTGGTACAGAAATGTATAGAAGTGCGCGGCGTAAAAATCAAGATGACCGAAGTGCCGGTCCCCATTCCTTACGGCTCTGCCTTTGAAGGCGAAGTTGTCCGTAAAAATGATATGCGGGTTGAGTTTGGTGGCAAATACTCACGCTGTTTCGAGTTCTTGCAAATGAAAGATATGGATGAAGTCACCGATGGCGTTGTGCAAATTGTTGGTCCTAATTTTGATGATGTCAAAGATAAAGGAGCGATGGATTTAGGTATCGTTGTCGACGTTGCCGGACGCAAATTACAGGAAGATTTTGAACCTGTTCTCGAACGTCAAATCCACTATTTCATCAATGGCGGTTCGGGGTTACAGCATATCGGTCAACGTGACATCACATGGCTCCGCATTTCTCAGGAAGCCGTAGACAAAGGCTTCACGCTTGAGCATTTCGGCAGTATTTTGCACGCTCGTCTACATGCCGAGTTCGGGGCTATCGTTGATAAAGTAAGAGTCACGCTCTATACAAATCCCGATGATGTTACCGAATGGCTCGCAAAAGCTCGCGAAGCCTATGATTATCGCAATAAGCGCCTCGAAGACCTCACAGATTCTGCTGTAGATGATTTCTACTCCTGCACCCTCTGTCAATCCTTTGCCCCCGATCACGTCTGCATCGTCAGCCCCGAAAGGCTCGGTCTCTGCGGTGCATATAATTGGCTGGACTGCAAAGCCTCCTACAGCATCAACCCCACCGGTCCCAACCAGCCCATTCCGCTCGGCAAAATTATCGATCCCGAAATTGGCTACTGGTCTGGCACCCTCGATTATGCTAAAGTCGGCTCTCATGGCGCGATTCAAGACATCTCCATGTATTCCATCATGGAAAACCCCATGACGGCTTGTGGTTGTTTCGAATGTATTGTCATGTATATCCCCGAAGTCGAAGGTGTCTTTATCGTCAGTCGAGAAGATACTGGTATGACTCCAATGGGCATGAAATTCTCCACGCTGGCGGGTATCGCTGGCGGCGGTATGCAAACGCCTGGCGTTATGGGTATCGGCAAGTTTTATCTCATCAGTCCCAAATTTATCTCAGCGGACGGCGGTTTCAAACGTGTTGTTTGGATGAGTGCAAATCTCAAAGAGAGTATGTCGGCTGAGTTCCAAGCCGTTGCAGAGCGTGAAGGCACCCCCGATCTGATTGACCGCATCGCTGATAGCAAATCCGTCACCACCGTTGAAGAATTGGTCGAATGGGTCAAAGAGAAAGATCATCCCGTTTTGGATATGGGACCGATGGTTGCAGAATCTGCTCGTGTGGATGATGCGGACGACATCGTAGCTCAGGCAGAAGAAGTTATCGAAAAAGCGGATGAGAAAAAGGCAGTTGTGGAAGATGAAAAGCCGGATCGCCCGCCTGTGGACGTGGTTGCCCCCAAAGAACCTGATTCTGCGCCTGTAGCACCTCCTGCCCCCGTTGCCTCCACACCCATAGCAGATGGCTCGCTCGAGCAACGTGTGGACAAGCTGGAGCGTTCAGTCAAGACTCTAATTGGCTCCCTAGTTGGCGCATTGGCAGAATTGGGCGATGTGGATATGGCGCAAGTGCCAATCCCGCAGACAAAAGTGTCCACGCCCTCACCAAGCCAAATACAAGAGCGTGCCGCCGAAGTCCTTCCAGAAATTGTCTCCCTGCCTCCAGATAAAAAATGGCTGGCAGAAGGCACGCAGACGGATATCGTCAAAGAAAATTGGACAGGCTCTGTGCGTGAAGTAACGATTGGCGCAACATCCGCAGATGGCGGAACTCGCACCAGCGTTGTCAAAGTCGGTGGTGAAACCGCGATGCCCTTTATGGATTTTGAAGGTGCAACGCCCAACAAACCCGTTCTCGCCATTGAAATCAAAGATCGTAGACCCGATGAATGGTCAGAATTATTGCTCAAAGAATGGGGCGACGCGCTAAACGACCCCGGTGATTGGGCAAAAGCGGCAGAAGAAGCTGGTGCAGATTTATTGCAAATGACGCTCTCACTCACCGATGCCGATGGCAACCCGACCAAGCCCGAAGATGCCGTTGCGGCAGTTCGTAAAGTTTTGGACGCGACCGGGTTACCGTTAATGGTTTTTGGTCCTGGGCAAGTTGAAATTGATAATGAGTTGATCGTACCGATTGCAGACGCTTTCAAGGGCGAAAGATTACTCTTGGGCTTATGTGAAGATAAAAATTATCGCACCATTGTCGCTTCGGCGATGGCGAATGGGCACCTGGTCAACTCCCGTACCGCGATGGATGTGAACTTGGCGAAGCAGTTGAATATCTTGATAAACGATATGGGATTGCCGCTAGAGCGCATCGTGATGGACCCAACCACTGGCGCATTGGGCTATGGTTTTGAATATGGTTATTCCGTGATGGAGCGTCTCCGCATGGCGGCGTTGCAAGGCGATAGTATGACCCAAATGCCTATGCTGGTAACACCCGGCACCGAATGTTGGAAGACCAAAGAAGCGAAAGTCGGCGATGATGTCCCCGAATCTTGGGGCGATTGGCTAGAGCGTTCGATCACTTGGGAGACTCTCACATCGGTCATGCTGGTCGAATCCGGCGCAGATATTTTGACGCTACGCCACCCTGAAAGCCTGCGCCGCACGCGTGAGGCGATTGAGGGCTTGGCTGAATAGTAATTGGTTTCAAGTTAGAAGTTCAAGGTTGAAGGTTTACTTTCAACCTTGAACCTTAAGCCTTCAACTTAGTTTTGGAGAAAAAACATGGCAGCACTATCAGGAATTCAAATTTATAAAATGCTCCCGCAGACAAATTGTAAAGACTGCGATTTTCCAACTTGTCTTGCGTTTGCGATGAAGCTGGCGGCTAAACAGGTGGAATTATCCCTTTGCCCGCATGTTAGCGAAGAATCGGAAGCAAAACTTTCAGAAGCCTCTGCACCCCCCGTGCGCCCCTTTGCGCTCAAATCGAATGGATATGAAGCGAAAGCGGGCAATGAGATCGTTCTCTTCCGCCACGAAAAAACTTTTTATAGTCGCCCTGGGCTTTTCTTGCGAGTCTATGATTCGCAGAGCGCGGAGGAGATTAAGGCAAAAATTACGCCCGCAGATGAATATATGGTTGATTATGTCGGCATAGAACTCGAAATGGGCGGGTTTGTTGTTCAGGCTAATGGCGGAGACTTCGCCAAAGCCGTCAGTACAGTCCGTGGAATTAGCCACCGCCCGCTGATTTTGGTTGGCGGCGTGGACGAACTCAAAGCTGGTTTGGCAACGCTTAACGGCGATGAAAAAGTCATGCTGGCTCATGCCACAGCAGAAAATTGGGAAGCGATGGCGACTCTGGCTAAAGAGCATGATGCCGCACTCGCCATTGAAGCTGATTCTGTAGATGAAATGGTGGCTTTATCAGAAAAAGTGCAGGGGGCGGGAGTCAAAGACTTGGTTCTCTCACCTACTCAGCGCGGATTTAACGGCACGCTTACGGCAAATACCACCGCTCGCAGAATGGCGATTAAAAAGAATTTCCGTGCGCTCGGTTTCCCCATCATCAATTTCCCCGGCGATGTAGGGTCTGCTTCTCGCGAGGCAACCTTAGCAGCACAAGCTATCGGCAAATATAGTGGCTTTATCGTATTGGATAATTTCTCTCCAGAAGTGGCTTATGCCCTTTTGGTTTTGCGAGAAAATATCTACACCGATCCGCAAAAACCGATTCAAGTCACACCGGGCATTTACGAAGTCAACGACCCCGGACCCGATGCGCCTGTTTTGGTGACGACCAATTTCAGTATCACCTATTTCAGCGTTGCCAACGAAGTGGAAAGCTCCGGAAGTCCCTCATGGCTACTGGTCACAGATGCCGAGGGTATGAGCGTTCTCACCGCTTGGGCGGCTGGCAAATTTGATGCCGAAATCATTGCCAAGCAAGTCAAGCAATTCAATGTTGCCGACAAAGTGGATTCAATGAAAATCGTCCTCCCCGGTCATACCGCTGTACTCTCTGGCGAATTGGAAGAAGAACTCCCAGATTGGAAGGTGATGGTTGGTCCGCGAGAAGCTGTGGATCTTCCGGCGTTTTTGAAGACGGCAGTATAGAAAACAGTAATCAGTGTTCAGTAATCGGTAATCAGTCACTGACTACTGAAAACTGAACACTGAAAACTGAAACCTGAAATATGGCTGAACACATTATAAAATTCGATATAGCATCCGAGCCAGTCAGCGTGCCTACGGGTACGATGATTTCTGAAGCCGCGGAAAAAGCCGGTATAGAAATTAACCAACCTTGTGGCGGACAGGGTCGTTGTGGGCGTTGTGCGGTGCAAGTCACTAATGGCGATGAAAATATCCGGCGACGTAGCACCTTGCGTCTCTCCGCCGAAGATGTAAAATCTGGCTACGCCTTAGCGTGCCAATCGGTGATAGAAGGGGATGTTGAGATTACCATCCCGCCACAGGAAAAGATAGAGCGCAGATTAACGACCGACCGTACCGTTGGCAAAGTAGAAATCCCCGCAGGTTATGATCCAGAAAAAGGACAGACCCTTCGCCGTGTTGCACTTTCTTTGTCTCCGCCCAGCATGGACGACCAAACAGATGATTGGAGTCGTTTAAAGACCGCTTTACGCAAAGAAACAGGCATTACAGAATTGGAAGCTTCTTTAGCGTGCATGAAGAAAATCGGTCGGATTCTCCGTGAAGATGATTGGAAGGTTACAGCAACGCTAAATTCAAAAAGATGGGATTGCCCCGATTGCCCCGCACAATTATTGGCTTTGGACTCTGGTCATATCCCTGAAGATGATCCGCTTTGGGGCGTAGCCATTGATATCGGTACAACCACCGTTTCGGTTTGGATGGTTGATTTGCTCACTGGTGAAGTCAAAGCGCAAGCTGCCGAATATAACCAACAAATCTCGCGCGGCGAAGATGTGATTTCCCGCATTATTGTCGCGGGCAAAGAGGGTGGTAGCGAAAAAATGCGCGACTTGGTTGTAGATACAATCAACGAATTGCTCCAGCGCGCTAGCAAACGCGTGAAAGCAACGCCCAACAAAATCATGAAGGCGACCATTTCTGGCAATAGCACCATGATGCATCTTTTGCTAGGCATTCCCGCATCAAGTATTCGCCTATCGCCTTTTGTGACCGCAGTTAATCATATCCCCACATTAGACGCAATCGCTGTGGGCTTAATCCTTCATCCTCAAGCCATTGTAGATTGCCTCCCCGGTGTTGCCAGTTATGTCGGCGCAGATATTTCTGCTGGTGTACTTTCATCAGGCATGACCGATTCAGAAGACATCACCCTTTTCTTGGATGTCGGTACGAATGGCGAGATGGTTCTCGGTTCAAAAGATTGGCTTGTCACCTGTGCCTGTTCTGCAGGCCCCGCCTTTGAGGGCGCGGGTGTGCTTCATGGAATGCGCGCCACCAAAGGTGCCATCGAAGAAGTTTGGGTCAACGCCGAAACGTATGAGCCAAATTTCCGTGTGATTGGCAACACCAAAGCCAAAGGTTTATGCGGCAGTGGTCTTATTTCTCTCCTCGCCGAAATGTTTCTTGCGGGCGTAATCAATAAAGGTGGCAAGGTTAATCTGAAACTTGCTACCGAGCGCACTCGTGAAGGCGAACATGGTGGCGAGTATGTTATCGCTTGGGCAGACGAAACCAGCGCGGGCAAAGATATTGTGATTACCAATGTCGATATCGACAATCTCTTGCGTGCCAAAGCCGCCATTTACGCCGGTTTTGCCGTTCTCGCCGAAAATGTTGGTGTCACGCTCGATATGGCAACGCAGGTTTTGGTTGGTGGCTCGTTTGGCAAATATATCAATGTCGAAAAAGCCATCGAAATAGGCCTGCTTCCTGATTTGCCTTGGGAGCGTTTCCATTTCCTCGGCAATACTTCGGTTATGGGTTCGTATCAGGCATTGCTCGATCACGAAGCCCGCGACCGCATCACCGAAATAGCCGCCAGCATGACCTATATCGAACTCTCGGCAGATAATAAATTTTACGATGCTTTTATGTCTGCCATGTTTTTGCCGCATACGGATATGACGCTTTTCCCCTCTGTGGCGAAGATGTTGGAAGAGAAGTAGGGAGACCCGAAAGGTTTTATTAGGATTTATTTTTTATAAGATGACTTTGAAGGTATAGATTCTTGTATGGTTTTGGTGCAATAAAAACCTTTCTGGTCTTCTTATTTGGAATGAAGTGCGCCGCGACGCCCTTGATTTAGGCTGGGGTGCTGAACCCCAAGCATCCGCGTGGCGTTAGACAGTACACGTTTACGCTAAGAAAATGTTGACCGAAGGCACGCAAGTAAAAAACGCGCGCGAATCGGTTTTTGATCCTATAAAAAAGCACGAATTAAAAAAAGGAGAATCCATGTATATCATCGGAGAAAATATCCACATTATTTCACCCGCAGTAAAAGTAGCCTTAAAAGAGAGAGATGGTGAGTATTTCAAAAAAGCCGCTCTCGAACAAGTTGAGGCGGGCGCACAATGCGTTGATTTGAATCTCGGTCCGCGCAAAAAAGACTGGGAAGAAGTTTTCCCGTGGATGGTGAAAACCGTAGAAGAAGTGGTGGATGTGCCACTGTGCATTGACACGACCAACGTGAACGGCATGGAAGCAGCTCTGAAAACGATCACGAAAGCGCAACCGATTTTGAACTCGATGTCGGCGGAAGCGTTTCGTTTGGAGCATGTGCCGGTATTAGCGAAAAAATATAATGCTCAGTTGATTTCGCTCACGCTGACAAAAAGCGGCATTCCGATAAGCTCAGATGAACGTATTGGGATTGCTCTAGAGACATTAATTCCCCGTTGTGTTGAATTGGATTTCCCCATTAATGATTTGATTATTGATCCCTTGGTTCTGACCGTTTCTGGTTGTCAGGAGTATTGCCCTGAGCTGATTGAAGCGGTTCGCACCATTCCTTTCGCTTGGGATCCCGCACCACAGATTTCGATTGGGCTTTCTAATGTTTCTAACGCTGTGCCTACCAAGAACCGCCCACTTATTAATAGTGTTTATTGTGCGATGGTGATGGGCGCGGGACTGAAAATGATGATTGCCAATCCGCTCGAAGAAGAGCTGATGGAAGTCATCCGCATTGTTGAAAATCGTGATGAAAGTACCGCTCTCAGCAGACTCTATCTGAAAATCCACGACCACGTTGAAGCGATGGAAGACCCCACCCCCGATGGCGTAGATATGAGCGATCCCGAACAAGCCGCTGTTTGGAAGACGGTGCAGGTTTTGTTGAATAAAGTGATTTACGCAGATTCTTATTTGGAACAATAATGCCCCTGATGGCCCCACTGATTTTTAGGTAACAAGGAGAAAGTACCATGCCCATCTTTACCCCAGGACGTCGCTGGCAGCCCCCTTATTTGCCATTCAAAAAAGAACCAATAAATCGTCGTATGCTTGCTACTTTGGAAAAAGCCATTAAAGGACCACTTTTTGGCTGCCGGATGTGTGGCAACTGCCTTTTGCAAGAGACCGCTTTCATCTGCCCGATGGAATGTCCCAAAGGGGAACGAAATGGACCCTGTGGCGGCTCGACCCCAGATGGTTGTTATGTGGATGAGACACGTCCCTGTATCTGGTATGAAATTTATGAACGTTCTTATAAAATGGGACGCGAGGACAAACTTCTCGAGGTGCTACCCCCTCTCGATTGGGATAAAACCGGTACAGAAACTTGGGGAGATGTTTTCGGGCGAATCAAAGAAGTGGGTGCAGGAAAAGTTGCAAAAGGTCTCTTCTTCCAGCCTCCTGAAAAACGCTACAAAACCTGGGATTTAGTTTTTGAACCCATCCGTCAACCAGATTGGTGGGAGGGCGATGCCGAGTATCATCCGCCAGCTTATGATGAACCTATCTCAGAATTGGAACGCCGTTTAAAAGCGGGTGAGTTTGTGGTCACATCTGAGGTCGCTCCGCCAGTGAGCACAGCTACTGGCAAACTTTGCCGAAATGTTGAGATGATTGACCCTTATGTGGCGGCAGTCAACTTCACGGATTGCCCATCGGCAACACCGCGTATGTCTAGCCTTGCGTGTAGTAAGCTAGCTTTGGAGCATAACGCCGAACCCGTTTTGCAAATTGCTGCACGCGACCGTACCCGCACCGGCTTACAAGCCGAAGTGATTGGCGCCAGCGCGCTTGGCATTCATAATGTACTGTGTCTTTCTGGTGATAGCGCACGCATGGGGCCCACCCCAATGGGGCGTTCAGATATTTTAGACATCGACTCAGTTCAGATGCTTTGGATCTTGCGCCGTATGCGTGACGAAGGCAAATATCTCGATGGGCGTAGCATCAAATTCCGACCCAAATTTTTCCTCGGAGCTGCGGCGTCTCCCTTTGCTTCAGAGCCAAAATATCAGGCTATTCGTGAGCATAAAAAGGTTAATGCGGGTGCGCAATTCTTCCAAACCAATCTCGTTTACGACCCCGATGGCATGGAAGTCTGGCTCAACGAATTAGCCAAGCGAGATATTCTCGACAAGGTTTCTTTGCTCATCGGCATCACCCCGCTCCGGTCTCTCAAGATGGCGCAATATATGCATAACGATGTGCCGGGTGTATCCATTCCTAAAAAGCTATTAGATAGAATGGAAGCCGCGGGCAAAGATGGAGAATCCGAAGTTGGTTTTGAGATTGCTCAGGAATTGATTGAGGAGATTCGCAAAAAAGAAGGCGTTAATGGCATTCACCTGATGGCTGTTGGATGGGAATCGATTGTCCCACGGCTTATCACCGAAGCCGATTTGCTCCCCTCAGACTTTGTGATGCCCGAACCAGCATAAGCGCATCAAACGTGTTTTAGGCTTGAGTGCTGAATCCCAAACAGATTCTCGGCGAAAGCACTCAGACCTGACAGGTTTTGGAAACCTGTCAGGTCTCTCAAAAAAGAAAAAAATATGTTGAGACTGATATAATTCAAGGGACCGCAAGCAAGTGGTCCCTTGAATATTTAAGCAATTATTGAGAAAAATATATGGCTAAAAAAGATTGGCTACTCGGAGATACGCCCAACCCATTAGGAGACCGAGTTGACGAGATTCGAGAGAAACTGAAAGATAAAAATCCTGCAACTTTAGCAGAGCGAACAGGAGCTATTTATTCAGATGGTGACTTCCGCTTGCCTTTCTGGTCACGAGACGTGATTATCAGCTTCCCTGATTTTATTGGCAAATACGCTGATACTGGTGAAGAACTTAACGCCTTCGATATGACCATGCTCGCATATTATTTTGAGACTTCAGATAGCGTGCCGCTCAGCGGAGAATGGATTTCCTTCAAGCAAATCCCCGGTGGCATGTTCTACGCGCAAGCCTTTCAAAATTATTCTGGAGATAAACTTCTCGATATTTTTGGAGATGATTTGGATGCTTTTATCGAGGCAAACAAGAAAATTGATGGGCAGCGAGAGCTTTTCGGAAGTGTGGCTTTCTCATACCAGATTTTGCCCCATATCCCAATTATGGTAGTCTGCTGGTTGGGCGATGATGATTTTTCATCTTCATATCGAATTCTCTTCGATTCTACCGCTCACCACCATTTAGTCGTAGATGGCTATGCCATTTTGGGCGGCAATCTGGCACGCAAATTGATTAGAACAAAAGGATAAAAACTTTTTAATCACGGAGTTGCGCGGGTTTCACAAAAAAGGTTTTCTCTGTGAAATCCGTGTTATCCGTGTACAAAAAACGAAAGGATACTCATAAATGAAATTAGCAATTAGTGGCAAAGGCGGCGTTGGCAAAACAACGCTCTCAGCATTATTAGCCCAAGCCTACGCAGATGAAGGTCGCGATGTGCTGGCTGTTGATGCTGATCCTTCACCCTGTTTAGCAGGTGCATTAGGATTCCCCGATGAGAAATTAGAAAAACTTAATCCCATCGCTGAGATGGACGCGTTGATCGAAGAACGCACAGGTGCCAAACCCGGCACAACGGGCGGATTCTTCACCATCAACCCGCGCGTAGACGACATCCCTGAAAGGTTTAGTGTCATGCATCGTGGTGTGCGCTTACTTGAAAGTGGCTCAGTGGATTTGGGCGGCTCTGGCTGTATTTGCCCCGAAGCTGCAATTCTCAAAACTTTGTTCACACACCTATTATTCCGCGATGACGACATACTTATTTTAGATATGTACGCAGGTGTGGAACATCTTGGTCGTGCGACAGTTGATTTTGTAGATGCGATGATTGTCGTTGTAGAGCCAACGCGCCGTTCTCTTGGGACTGCGCGTCAAATCAAGAAGCTTGCCAACGATATTGGGCTAGAGCGTTTATGGCTAGTAGGGAATAAAGTCAGAAATGAAGAAGAATCGGACTTCTTGGAAAAAGAATCCCCCGGAATCCCAGTCTTAGGGTTCTTGCCCGCTGATTTGAGCGTTCAAGAAGCTGACAGACTTGGCATTCCCGTTTATGATCATGTCCCGACACTGAAAGATGCTGTTGAAGAGATGGTAAAAAAACTGAACACTGAAAACTGAATACTGGTAACTGGAGACTGAAATATGACAACAACAATAGCATTGGCAGGTAAAGGTGGTGTAGGAAAAACAACGATTGCCGGAATGGTTATCAAATATCTTGTGCAAAATCAGAAGGGCGCGATTTTGGCAATTGACGCCGATCCGAGCAGTAATTTAAATATGGTACTCGGGCTTGATCTGGAGTGGACGGTTGGCGACATCCGTGAAGGGATGTTGGCTGAAGTTCAGAAATCCTTACTCCAAAAAGGCGCGGCGATGGGAACAATGCCGGGCGGAGCCAGCAAACAAGAATATCTGGATTATGAAGTCCGCACATCCATCGAAGAAGGTGATAATTTCGACTTAATCGCAATGGGGCGACCAGAAGGGGCAGGGTGTTATTGCGCCGTAAACCACAACCTGCGTGATGTCGTTGATAGCATTAGCAAGAGCTATCGCTACGTCATCATTGATAACGAAGCCGGGATGGAGCATCTCAGCAGACGCACCACACGAAATGTGGAGCATCTCCTCATGGTCAGCGACCCCACTCAGCGCGGCATTGTTGCCACAGAGCGCATCGCCTCTATGGTGCCGGGATTGGATATTGATGTGGAGAATGTGCATTTGATTCTTAATCGCGTTATGGGCGACCTCCCCGCGCCCTTGATGGAGCGTGTCAGTGCGCTAGATGCCAACTTTTTGGGAACAGTCCCCTCGAATAATGATTTGATGGAATTTGAGTTCAACGGTCGCCCTCTCGTAGAATTGGGCGATGAATCCCCCGTCTATCAGGCTGTGGCAAAGATGATGGAGGAAATTCTGTAGTATTATTCTGTTTTGCTCACCTCAAGGTGGAGCATATTAGAAGCCATAGTTTTTCGGAGAGTGAATGAAAAAGAAAATCAGCCGACTTTGGGAAAAAGCAAAAGAGAATCGCCATTTACTCGTTGCTCTTGGTATTACCTTGACCGTTGCTATAGTCTATTATTTAGCATGGGCAATTCCCCAAACTTTCGCTGATAGCACTCATATCGGTTTTGAAAGCGGGCGAATGGATAATAATATGTGGTGGGCATCAGATGCGCGAGATTATCGTGATACGGGCGATAATCTTTTTGGCAATACAGAAGAAGAAACAGTTTTGTATCGCCGACCTTGGCTTTATCCTTTTATTATTGGTTTTTTGAGAAATTTCACCCCCTTTGACCCCGATTATAGTCTGTGGGCAGTCCAATTTGTTTTTTGGCTTGCAACAATTGGCTTCACATTTGGGGGAGTTTTGCGTGCTACCAAAAAGATGGGGCTGGCTATTTTTGCAACTGCTATTTTTTGGACTCACCCCTCTATTATTGCGCTCACTTTTCACGGGATGACAGAAGCCCTTAACACGCTTCTTTTGTCGATTTTTGCTTTTATTGTGTTGAAGCCGCGTGAGACGGGAGAAAAATGGGCAGAAAACAAAGACTATTGGCTGATTTTTTTAATGAGTCTTTTGCTTGTTACAAAACCTACCTACCAAGTTCAGTTAGCTATTCTATTGATCTATATTCTTGCTAAGTCTTTCAAAAAATGGCGTATCTTACGCTTTTGGGGAAAAATTTCCCTCGCCCTCATCCCTCTCTGGATTCAACTTCTGCTTTCATGGCAAATTTTGGGAACACCCATCGTCTCAGATGTGGCGGGACCAACACTCAAATACTGGACCGTGACACGCGTTTATGCAAAAGCTGAAGACACAACAGCAACTTTGCCAGAAATTGCCGAAATTCTAAAAGATTGGACAACAAAAGAAGAGATTGCCTACCTGTTGAACAACAAAAAAGCGACATTTAGTGTTTATTTCAACAACCTTATTAGTGAGGGGCTTTTGGCTGATTCATACTTTATTGTTAATGATAATAATTCAATGAATATTGCTATTATGACCCTTAACAAATGGCACTTTTATCTCCACTTATTAATGTTGCCATTAATGGGCTATCTTTTGCTCTTCAATTACAAGGGAAGATGGGAAGCGATTTGGATGATTTACCTCACATTTTTAATCCAAACGCTTGCCTCGGGAGTCTCCGCTGATCAAGGGGATAGATTGATCATTACCGCGATGCCCTTGTGGATCGTGGCTTATGCTACAGCGTTCAGTCATCAACTATCGTTAAAAGAATAGAACGCGAGTAAGGTATATTCGGCAGATTTTCACAGATAAACAAAAAAGTTTAAATCTGTGAAAATCTGCTAAATCGTAAAACCTGCGTTCTGTTTTCTTTTAATACTCGTAAAAACCACGCCTCGTCTTTCTCCCCAAATAACCCGCATCTACCATCTTTCTCAGCAAATAAGCAGGGCGGTATTTATCTTCGCCAAGATCACGTTGTAAAACTTCCAGTACAAAGAGAACCACATCCAGGCCAATTAAGTCTGCCAAGAAAAGGGGGCCCATTGGATGATTCATCCCCAACTTCATCACCTGATCGATGGCTTCGGGTGTCCCAATATTTTCCTGCAATGCGAAGACGGCTTCATTGATCATCGGGCAAAGGATGCGGTTGGATATAAATCCCGGCGAATCATTTGCTTCGACCGGCGTTTTGCCCATCGCTTCGCACGTGTGGACAATTGCTTCCGTTACTTCATCGCTGGTTGCGATTCCACGAATGACTTCCACCAACTTCATCAGCGGCACCGGGTTCATGAAGTGCATCCCGATCACCTTATCCGGGCGGGATGTGGCAGCTGCGATTTTGGTGATGCTAATTGAAGAAGTATTCGTTGCTAAAATTGTGCCTTCATTTGCCTTTTCGTCAATCTCTTTAAAGATTTTGAATTTCAGTTCAGGATTTTCTGTTGCAGCTTCTATCACCAAATCTGCTTCGGCAATGGTGTCCATAGTTGAGACAAAATTTATTGCGTCAGCTGCAGCTTTTTGCTCCTCCGTGATTCGTTTCTTCGAGAGCAGCTTGGCGGTAGATTTTTGAATGACAGATTCCGCTTCTTTAAGGGCAGCAGGTGCAACGTCCATGCACGTAACGGTATATCCAGAAACGGCAGCAGTTTGGGCAATCCCGCTTCCCATTGTCCCCGCACCAACGATAAAAATGTGTTTAATTGTCATGTGGTCTCCTTTTTAGGTGTAACGTTTAAAGTTTAAGGTTGAAGGGCATGAAAATAAAAACCTTCAACTTTAAACTTTCCAACTTTTTACTCTTCTATTTCAATTGTCATTGCAACCGCTTCGCCGCCGCCAAGACAGAGTGCCGCCAAACCGCGCTTAAGGCCGCGATCTTTAAGAGCATAGATCAGTGTGGCGATGATACGTGCGCCCGATGCGCCGATGGGATGACCGAGCGCAATCCCGCCGCCGTTGACGTTCACTTTATCCCAATCCCAACCTTGCTCGGCAAGTTCGTAGCCGTTGGCAAGACACTGCGCAGCAAAGGCTTCGTTGAGTTCAATTAAATCAACGTCATCGAAAGTCCAGCCAGCTTTGGCAAGGATTTTTGGCATTGCCTGTGCGGGAGCAGCAAAAAGACGTTTTGGCTGCACAGCTGCATGACCATAAGAAACGATGCGTGCCAGTGGCTTCAAATTATTGGATTCAGCATAGGCTCGGCTGGAGATAACGGCAGCGGCAGCTCCATCATTAAGTGTGGATGCGTTGCCTGCAGTTGTTCTGCCATTCTTGCTGAAAACAGGACGCAGTTTCGCAAGGCCTTCGGCGGTTGTGCCAGCACGGGGACCTTCGTCTGTGTCGAAGATCATCGCTTTACCTTTGCGCCCTGGCACTTCAACGGGAATAATTTCATCTTTGAATTTACCCGCTTCAATTGCGGCAACCGCTTTTTCTTGGCTTTTAGCAGAAAACTCGTCCATTGCCTCGCGTGTGGCTTTATATTCGGTTGCGATATAGTCGGCTGCATCGCCCATGGGCCAATCCTCGAAGGGATCCCAAAGCCCATCGTGGAGGAGGGAATCTTTCAAATCAATATGACCGTAGCGCATCTCACCAGTTCGTCCAGGGACAAGATAGGGAGCACGTGTCATAGATTCCATCCCGCCACCAACAAAGAGTTGCCCATCTCCAGCTTTGATGGCTTGTGCGCCGAAAATGATCGCTTTCAGCCCGGAACCACAAACTTTGTTGACGGTCGTCGCGCCGACGGTAGCAGGCAACCCAGCAAAAATACTTGCCTGACGCGCAGGTGCTTGCCCCTCACCAGCGGTGACAACGTTGCCCATAAAGACCTCATCAATTTCTGATAAGTCAGGGATGCCAGCGCGCTCTACAGCGGATCTAATTGCTACTGCGCCAAGTTTGGGTGCATCAATGCTTTTCAACGCACCCTCAAAGCGTGCAATCGGTGTGCGGACTGCACTGAGAATGACCACTTCTTTTTCTTTACTCATCTCTCCTCCAGAGGGGTTTAAATATCAAACGTACGACTTTAAATCTTAAGAGATTTTTGAAAGGTACGCAACTGTCAAATTGCCTTTTCGGGGAATCAAATAGTCATATCCTTGTCAATAAAAATAGCTCCCTAAACGAGGAGTTAAAAATTTGTTAATATAATGCTTTAGTTTGTACTTGGTAAAGTGAAATAAAAGGTGCTACCTACTTTGATCTCACTCTCAACTCCAACTTCTCCGCCCAGTTTTTCAACGATACGTTGAGTAATGGATAATCCCAGCCCATGCCCCTGAATTTTGGAGGGGTCAAAGCGTGTAAATTGTCTAAAGGCTTGTTCTTGTTGCCTTGCGGTCATGCCGCGCCCATAATCCTTTACCCAAAAGCGGACTTGTCCATTCGCTTCGTTTTGAGCACCTAATTCGATTTTTGGGTTTTCTCCACCATACTTGAGAGCATTGCTAATAAAATTATTCCAGACCTTTTCAACCCATGGGGCATAACCTCTGACAGGAAGCCAGGTTTCAGGTGCAATGATTTCTGCCTGTGCTTCAAAAATAAGGCTGCTCAAGTTCTCTAAACTCTCAGCTAGAATTTTCTCCATATCCAAAGGGTGAATTTCCACATCATCAATCTGGCGTAATTTTGCCATCAAGAGCATTTCCTGAATAATGGTATTCATTTTTAGACTTGTTTGCGTGATTTCTTTTCCAACCTGTTGAACACGATCATGATTGGTGTATATATCATCTTTTCCGAGCAGGTGACTGTAGCCAACAATAACGCCAAGCGGCGTTTTTAGCTCGTGTGCTATGGTTTGTGCAAAAGCATCTAGCTCTGTATTATGTTTTGTGATGTCGGTATTTATTTCCCGCAGCTCATTTGTAACCTTTTGAAGCTCACGATTTTTCTTATCCAGCAGAGTCTGATATCTGAACATCATGCTGGTAACGACATACGCCATAATAAAAGTAAGAGGAACAGCTATAAAGATTGTCGTTGAAGTAATTAGCCCCGTAAGCAACCACTCCAGAAGCAAAGAAATGCCCAGGGTAAGTGGCGTTATAGCGAATGAAACCTTTAAGGGAGTATTGAATATTTTTCGCATCAGAAATTTTTTTATATCAACTATTTGTTGATGCTATTATAGATGAAAATAGGCAAAGTTTTTAAAGTAGAACTAAACTGTAATAAATCGCAAACTATGGAGGTGGCGGGTCATGAGGCTGGGTAAATTTTATTAGCCACTCTCCCCCCTCTCCTTTAACAATAGATGCGGGTGTCATCAAATGGATCCATGTTCGACCAGGGCGTAGCGCAATAGGGTTCTTATTAATATCTTCAAAATGGATTGGGCGTCTCATTCCATTTTTTTGCTCCCAATCTCGATTATTTGTTGACCAGTATATTTTTTGCATCAGCCCATCTCTGAAGAGATAGGCAAAGCCGCGTTCACTCATTCGCAGGTCAATATCCAATTGATTGGAGCGAAAAACATCATGCATAGCTTGAACAACAATTACATTTTCAAAGATTTGCTGTCTTCCTGTCAGGCGGTCAGTAGCAGGGTGAAAGATTCCTGTATCATCAGCGTTATCAGTAAAGCGTAAATAGGATTGTGAGACTGGATCATATTCCCAATGGGATTGACTTAACCAATGATAAAAGACAGAAAGATGAGTTGCCGCTTCGCCCTTGATTTGGGCTTGGTTGCCGTCAAATAAGTTGCCACTGTAATTGGGCTTGATACCACTCCCCTCTGCTAGTTGACGCATTTCCTCAACCGTCAACAGCGCGCTATTTGGCGTGGATGTGTCTACCCCGTACATGATTTTGCATGGATTCAGTTGCGCGAGAATATCAGCCGCTGCACTGGCAAAAACCAGACAACTTTGCGAAAACATCTTATTGATATGATCATAAGTCAGTCGCCCCGAGCGGATCGGGCCCACATACGCACCAGGGGGCAGGTACCATGCTGGGGGCGTGCCGGTAACGACGGGACTTGGGGTGGCAACTGGCGTATCCAGCAGTAGCAAGCCTAAATCCAGGGAGGAATCGGTGGAGGCAATGTTGAAGATTCGCGTCCGACCGGATTCCAAATCCGCATCACTGTCTTGATCGTCATTTCCAATATCCGGAAAGGTAAATTGATATTTTTCTGTTTTTTCAAATTCGATAAAATAACTTTTTTC
>JABGOQ010000175.1 GCA_018645405.1 Anaerolineae bacterium
TTTTTGAAACTCCCAATGAAAGGTGTTTTTCACTTAAAACTTGCAAACTCGCCTAAGATAAAGTATCCTAACTCCGATGAATCAACCCTCTCTTTTCACATCCCCTCGCTGGACAGTTTCCAGCCTCACAGCCTATCTTCGCGAGTTGTTTGAATCCGATGAAATGCTGCGTGATATCTGGATTCGGGGCGAAATTTCAAATCTTTCACATCCTCGCTCTGGGCATCTCTACTTTACTCTCAAAGATGGTGGTGCAGCCATGCGCAGCGTCATGTGGCGTAGCAGTGCGGCCCGTCTTGAGCTTAGTTTGCACGATGGCATGGAAATCGAAGCACACGGCTATCTCAGCATCTACGACGTTAGTGGGCAGTATCAACTCTATGTCGATAAGATTCGTCCCGTTGGCGAAGGCGCGCTATATCAGGAATTTCTACGCCTTAAAGCCATGCTGGAAGACGAAGGTCTTTTCGACCCCGATAGCAAGCGTCCCATCCCGACTTTGCCCAAAAAGATAGGCATCGTCACATCGCCAACTGGCGCGGCTCTACGAGATATGCTCAATACCATCCAGCGCCGACTACCTCTTGCGGAAGTGATTCTTGCGCCGACTCCCGTGCAAGGTGATGCGGCTCCGCTAAAAATTGTAGACGCATTGGATGAACTGCTCCGCACCGCCCCTGACCTCGACGTGATTCTGCTTGGACGCGGTGGTGGCTCCATCGAAGATTTGTGGGCATTTAATGATGAGTTCGTCGTGCGCATGGTGTCCGCATCCCCGGTTCCTATCATCTCTGGGGTTGGACACGAAACCGACTTCACCCTAACAGATTTTGCCGCCGATCTGCGTGCCGCAACCCCAACCGCTGCCGCAGAATTAGCGACTCCTATTACGATTAACGAGTTACAGGGTGGGGTCAATTATTATATAGAGCAACTTAATGCTAATATCAATACCGTGCTGGACCGCAAATTCATCAGCGTGGATGATCTTCGTATGCGGCTGGGGTACGCATCTCCGTTGCGGCGCATCCAGCGAGATCAGCAAACTGTTGACGGGCTGACACAGCGAATTAACGCCGAGCAAGCCCACCGTCAAGGATTGATGCGGACAAAGCTAGATGGGGTGAATCGACGGCTTAATTCACTTAATCCCCAAGCAGTTTTAGCGCGTGGTTATGCTATCGTTACGCATCAGGAAGATCAGAGAATTATCGGTAGTACGGGAGACGCAAAAGAAGGGGATGAAGTAAAAATCCGCGTGACTGATGGCGAATTTGGTGCCAAGATTATTTAATGGAGTTTTTATGGCTGAGAAGAAAATCGAAGAAATGAGTTATGAAGAGGCTTTTGCTGAATTGGAAACAATTGTTGCAAAGCTCGAAAACGAACAGTCTGCGCTAGATGAATCAATGTCGCTTTTTGAACGGGGACAAGATTTGAGTAAACGCTGCACAGATTTGCTTGAAGAAGCTGAATTAAAAGTGAAGAAACTTTCTGGTGGTGATTTGGATAATGAATAATCCCCTTGGAATTTTTCAAAACCCCGTTTTTTTGTCTTCGGTAATCGCTTGGGGGTTAGCACAAATTATCAAAGTGCCTGTGGAATATTTTCGATCAGGCAGAATGAATTGGGCGTTACTGCTCAGTTCTGGCGGGATGCCCAGCTCGCACTCTGCGCTGATGGTCGGTGCTACCTATGGCGCAGGCTTATTTGTAGGCTTTGATTCTCCCATCTTTGGGGTTATTTTCCCAATTACGATGATCGTGATCTACGATGCAACTGGCGTTCGCCGACAGGCTGGTTTTCATGCGGAAAAGATCAATTTATTAATTAGAGAATTGCTTAGTGGAGATTTTAAGGCAGAAAAAAAATTACGCGAAGTTCTTGGCCATACTCCATTGGAAGCGGTTTTTGGTGTTTTGCTTGGTTTGATAGTAGCGCAAGTTATGTGGCTTTTGTGGTGATGAGATGATAGAATCTATTATCTTATTCAACGAAGTTATCAATTATTCAAAGGAGTAAAAAGATGGAAGAATTAGTAGCGTTGGTTGTTGAAAAAACTGGCTTGAGCGAAAAACAAGCTGAGATGGCTGTGGAAGTTGTCCTTGATTTTATCAAAGATAAACTCCCTCCAGTAGTCAGTGGACAGATTGATTCTTTGCTTGAAGGCAAAGGTGATCTTGGTGCAGCAGCAGATGCTCTCGGCGGGTTGTTCGGTAAATAGTCTTGGTTGATTTTATATTCAAATAAAGAATAACTAATAGTTGTCAACTAAAAACACCTCCATTAGGAGGTGTTTTTTAAATTAATGAAAAATCTGAAGGACTAAGGACCAACAAATTTAATTAGGTTATCTCTAATATATATTTCCCATTTGTCAGGGTTATTTATTGTAAAGGGTCCTCCAGAAAGGCTAAAGTTGGTGTCTCCAGATGCCCATGCGAATACATAATAGGTGTAGCCCCCAGGGTAAGGCACTTGAACAGATGTTTCTGCGTTTTTCGATAGCGGAGTGCCATAAACTGGAATATACCCACATTGATTTTCTGCATTATTTGGTGCAAGGTATAAAGATACGCTAACAGAGTTTGTAGTTTGGTTAACAATACGTAATTTTGCTGTTGCGGCAGCTATGCCTGATAAAACCTGATCGCAGCGGTCTTTGTCAGTTGTTGCTGTAGCCAAAGGCGTTGATGTAAATAATGGCGTTGGTGAGAAGATTGGGGTTGCCGTGAAGACAGGTGTATATGTTGCTGTGGGAGGAACTGCTGTAAATGTAGATGTAGGTATAGCAGCCATTGTTTCTGCTGCCATTGTCCATGCCATAGAGATGGCTGTAGCTTGGACATCATCACCCGTTAATGGGGGAGGAGTTTCTTCGGCGGTTCCTCCGCACGCGGCAAGCAAAAAGCTTAACGTGACAAGAATAAATACTAACTTTTTCATATTATTTTCCTAAATTCTTAAATTTGTTATTTTGTAACTTTTAGACTGTCTTTTTTGATAACAATCTCAACAGAATTATTACTGTGAACACCAATATACTCAATCATAGGATCGCTGCCAACGTACACGATTATGGCGTAACGACCTTCGGGAACGGTAAGTTTTATTTGCTGCCATTGGGCAAGATCATATTCAACAATGGGATTATACCCGCCAACTGTTGAACCTTGTAGGGAAATATATACTCTTACATTTGTGTTATTTCTTACCTTGACTTTAAACCGCGGAATATAATCCGGTACTTCATTAGCATAAATCGGCGAAGTCGGTGAAGGGAAAATGCTGGTTGCAGTCGCTTCGAGCGTTGCTGTTTGAGCAGGGAGCGTTCCATCTGGCGTTTCAGTTGCTGTCTCCGCAGGAGTCCCATCTGGGGTTTCAGTCATGGTGGCAGTAAGTGTTTCGGTGGGCGATAATTCTTCTGTTGCCGTAGCAGTTGCTTTCTCTGTCGTCGGTTCTGCAGAAACATCTTCTGTTGTTGGTGTAGCAAGAGCAGCAACAGTTTGCACAGCTTGGGTGCTGGCAACTGTATCTACAGTTGCTTCAATATCAATCGATTCAACAGGCACAACCGGAGAATCAGGGTTTAGAAAATCAGGTACACACGCACTTAAGCTAAGAAGAATAATTATCCCGATAAGCACGATTTTTTTCATAGCGATCTCCCTCATAGTACGAGCGGATTATTGAGCAACTTCTAAAAACTGAGTAATTGTGTCTCTTAACATACCCTCAGGCAATGCGCCAACCTGGCGATGAATAATTTTCCCTTTTGCTACAAAAATCATGGTTGGGATGCCCTGAACGCCATATTTCTGCGCCCATTGCGGGTCTTCATCTGTGTTTACTTTAGCAATCAATACTTTTCCTGCCATTTCTTTTGCCAACTTATCTAAAATAGGACCAACCATTTTGCAGGGGCCACACCAAGGTGCCCAAAAATCGACCACTACAGGCAGTTCTGATTGCAAAACAGTTTTTTCAAAAGCGGCATCAGTGACATTTATCGGTTCGTTAATCATTTTTCTCTCCAAAAATTTTATAGTCTGAATGAATTTTTGCGGTAGATTTCAGCATAGCACTCACTGAACAATACTTATCTTCTGAGAGTTTTATCGCTTGCTCTACATCTTTTTCTTTGATTCCCTCACCCCAAATCAAATAAGTAACGTGGATATCCGTATACACTTTTGGGTGTGTATCTGCTCGTTTTCCACTCACTTTAATTTCTATATCCTTGAAGTTTACACGCTTCTTTTTCAAAATATTGACAACATCCACACCAGTACATCCCGCTAGAGAAGCCAATATCATTTGCATCGGACGGATATTTATACCACCTAATTCAGCTTTTCCGCCAGCCTCGTTTTCTGCCGAAAAAACATTCTCTTTTTTCCAAGTGACTTTAATATTTGTTGCCATAAAAACTCCAAACCTTCGATTTCAAAGCAGTATAACATAACTCGCCATGTTATAATCGCCTCCATGACAGATACCCTCTCTCGCTGGCGAAATGGACTTGCCAAAACCAGTAAATCTACCTTTGGGCGTGTTGCCAGCCTCTTGGGTGCGACCGAAATTACCGAAGAAACTTGGGATGATTTGGAAGCTCTCCTTATCCAGGCAGATTTGGGGATAGCGACCGCAACAGATATAATCGAAACCCTCCAGCGGCACACACGTGATTTAGGCTTGCTACGCTCTGATGAACTTAAGATTGCCCTTCGAGCAGAACTCCGCTCCCGTCTTGACGAAGAGCAGGAGTTCGTTTTAGCAGAATCTGCCCCAAGTGTAATTTTGCTGGTTGGCGTAAATGGGTCTGGAAAAACGACTACAGTCGCAAAGCTGGGCGCACGCTTTATATCTCAGGGTAAAAAAATACTTTTCGGAGCAGCAGATACTTTTCGGGCGGCAGCTGTTGAGCAACTCCAAGTTTGGGGGCAGAGATTGTCTATTGATGTCATAGCAGGTCAACCGGAGAGCGATCCCGGTGCGGTGGCGTATACTACTGTTCAGGCAGGAATTGCACGTAGCGCAGACGTTATCTTAATCGACACAGCTGGTCGCCTTCATACTCGATTTAATCTCATGCAAGAGTTGGAGAAAGTTGAACGAGTTGTGGGCAAGGCTTTATCTGGCGCGCCACATGCAGTCTGGTTGGTGATGGATACAACTACCGGGCAAAACGCATTACAACAAGCACGCGCATTCAAAGAATCAGTCAGTGTAACCGGTGTGATTTTAACAAAATTAGATTCATCTGCTCGCGGTGGGATGGTCTTCGCCATACGACACGAACTTGACTTACCGATTCTTTTTGCAGGTTTGGGCGAAAAGACAGAAGATTTAGAGATTTTTAACCCCGATGCCTTCATTGATGGCATTTTGGCAGAATTTTAGAAGCACTATTGCGTAAAGCTTTTTACGCAATACGTTTTACGGAGACTTTACCATGCAAGAAATTTTAGGACGTTTGAAAGCAGCAGAAGAACTCACTCAACAGCTTATGGAGCGTCTTTGACCTAGTTGCTAAGGAAGAAAAACTTAAAAAATTAGAAAAAGAAGCCGCTGCACCTGATTTTTGGAATAATTCAAATCACGCACGAAAGGTGATGAAAACAGTTACTGCTCTACAAGATGAAAGTGAATCATGGAGAAGCTTTTCTAAACAATTGCGCGATTTGCTCGAACTTGCAGAGATGGATGATGAAAGTATTTGGGAGGAATTGGAAACGGAAGTTGGTACGCTGGAAAGAGATTTAGATAAACGCGCCTTTCAGGAGATGCTCTCTGGAAAATATGATACAGAAGATGCACTTCTTGCAATTCATGCGGGTGCAGGTGGAACCGATTCTCAAGATTGGGCAGAAATGCTCCAGCGGATGTATCTACGGTGGGCGGAGCAACGTAATTATAAGGTTGAAATCCTGGATTTGACCGTTGGTGAAGAAGCCGGCATCAAAAGCACGACCCTTGCCATTTCTGGGAAATACGCTTTTGGCTACCTCCGCTCTGAAAAAGGGACTCACCGCCTTGTGCGTATTTCTCCCTTTGACTCTGCGAATCGGCGGCATACCTCCTTTGTATTGGTTGAAGTTTTGCCGCAAATTAATGACGATAATGCTGCTGATATTGTTATAAACCCCAAAGACTTGCGTGTAGATGTCTACAAGTCTTCTGGCGCAGGTGGTCAGAGTGTTCAAAAGAACTCAACAGCTGTCCGCATGACACATCTTCCAACAGGAATTGTCGTCACATGCCAAAATGAACGCTCTCAGCTACAAAATCGTGAAAATGCATTGAAAGTTTTAAAGGCACGCTTGCTTGAACTAAAAGCCGCTGAACAAAAAGAAGAGTTAGATGGTTTACGCGGTGAATA